>USBA01000001.1 GCA_900552735.1 uncultured Collinsella sp.
AGATGGGCGAAGCGAGTGTAGTTGATCCCGAGAGCGGCTGTATCTTCACTCTGTGGCTCAACACCGATCTGACGTTTACGCCCGAGGCCACGCCGGCTCCGGTCGACCCCGAAAAGCCCGCGCCGCAGCCTGAGGTCAAGCCTGAGCCCAAGCCCGAGGTGAAGCCCGAGACCAAGCCCGCGGCTAAACCGGTCACGACAACCACCACGGCCAAGACGGTTGAGAAAACCACGCAGGCCAAGAAGGGCGATGCTGTCCTGGCTACCACGGGGGATACCACCGCGATGACGGTCGCCGCCCTAGGCATCGCCGGCGCAACCGTAGCCGCCGCCGGCATCGCCGCAACCAAGCGCCGCAAGCGTTAGGTTTTGGCGGCGGCGCCCATCCTCGGCTTTAGCAAAATCTCAATCTGTAACACCAAGCCAGTCAAAACGGCCCTAGATGTTACAGATTGAGATGAACCGAATGGCCGTCAATCTAATGTCTCGATCTGTAACACCAGGCGGGGAATTTGACCTCTAACTGTTACAGATCGAGACAAACTGGCCGGCCGAGTCCAGAACCACCGCAAAGGTGCCTGTCCCCTTTGCGGTGGTTTGCGCAGGTAGAACGGTAGGTTCGTATATATGAACCTACCGTTCGCTTTGTTTTTGAACAACGATTACGCTGGATGACTTTTGGTTTGCAGGAAAGGAACGACCATGAGGTGGACTACTGCTCGAGCGCTTTGCCGACGGCTGACGGTTGCCACGGTGACCCTCGCGATGGTGACGGGTTCGTTTCCCGCGGGCGCGTTTGCTGAGGCCCTCAACACCGACGGCACTTTTGTGCAGACGGATAACGGCCAAGCAGCCGACGCCGCTCCCGCCGATTCGGCTGACGCCCAAACGTCAGACTCTGCTTCCGCCGACCCCGCGCCCGATGCCGGCGCCGCCGACCCCACAGTGCTCGATAGCGGTGATACCCCTACGCCCCCGCCCTCCGAGATTGCATCGGCGGCGGGCCTAACGGGCGCCGGGCAGACCGAGAGCACACCTGCGGGTACGCTCGCCACTGATCTTGTCGAGGGCAAGGAACTCGCCGAGCAGCAGAAGCAAGAGGAGGCTTCCGGTGCCGAGGCAACCTGGAACGAGGAACTTGGACTCTGGGTAACCTCGAAGGGCACTACGGGCGTAAAGGGTGAATACGACGATGGCTACGTGGCCGGCGAGCAGACCCCCGCGCAGTACTACTTCTCGATCGATAACCTCACCAACGAAATTTCTATCGAGTATGGCGACGCGGGCATTACCACGTTGGAGGTGCCCTCGACCATCGACGGCAAAAATGTCGTGAGTCTTAAGGGCATGGGAAACGTTGCGCTCACATCAATTACGTTTGCCCCCGATTCGCATATCTGCTCTGTGGGCGGTTTGGGCGGCAGCAGCATCAAGGAAATCGCACTGCCCGATTCGGTTGAGGAACTGGGCTGGAATGCGTTTACCGGAAGCAAGACGCTCCAGACGGTGACCTGGCCCAATAACGCGGCCTTTACCACGATTCCCGAGCAGGCCTTTGAGGGCTGCGAACAACTTGACGACAATGTGGTGGCAACGCTGCCGCCTTCGGTTAAGACTATCGACTATCGTGCCTTCGCCAATTGTGGCGTGCCGCAGTTCTATGTCTCGGACACAACGGTACTCACCTTTACGCAGATCAACGTGCCGGGCACGGTGGAGCGGATTGAGCGCTATGCCTTTGACGGGTGCTCCTTTGTGTCGTCGGTGACGATTGGCGATGGTGTCAAATCTATCGGGGCGCTCGCGTTCGCCTCTCTTGATCCTGCGATTGCCGGCAAAGAGATTGTGCTACCCAAAAGCGTGGAAATGATAGAGTGGGGAGCTTTTGAGAACACGAGATACGGAAACGAGACGAACCATAATGCCGTTGCCCTGCGCGTGATGAACCCCGATCTTCAGTTTGGTGAGGCGGGCTATCCGGGCGACTATAATGAGCGCGTGACAATCGATGGCGTAACGTATGCGATTCCCTTTGGTGAAGGCCAGACCATCTATGCCTATGCGACCGATTCGGCTGGCAACCCCTCGATGGTCAAAAGGCTTGCCGATGCCGTGGCCGATCGCAAGGACTCCGTCGATTCCTCGAAGCCTGCCTACACGTTTGAGTGGATGGGCGAGGCGACCCAGGTGACGGGCAAACTTCCCCAGAGCGCGACGGCTACACTCATGCAGGCGGGGCAGTCCACGCCGCTGGCGGTTGGCGATGACGGCAGCTTTACAGCGGACGCTCTCTCCAAGACAGCAGCCACCCTGCGCATTTCGCTCAGCGGTTACTATGACATGGTGCTGGCGCGCCCGGGCGACCAGATGACGGGCACATGGAATATCGGAGAGATTAAGGCTGAGAACTTTACCAAGATTCCGGCTTCGCGCGCGATTGAACTTAATGTGGCCTATCTCGAACCGGTCGCAGGCCAGGATAAGACCGAACGCATTGAGCTCGATAGTCTCGATAACATCGATCTGACGGTGAAGAGCGGCGGCAAGACGCTTAAGCCTGCCAAGGGTGACAAGGAAAACGACTTCCGTATCCAGGGCACAGCGCTCGTGGTGTCGCAGGCCATTGCCGACGCGGACCAGGATCTGGAGATAACGCTCGAGCCTAAAGACAGCCTCAAGCTGGGTGGGGCGACGGCGACGGCGAAGCCTTCGGCCGGCAAGGTCGATATCGACTTGAAACCCTGGGGCACGGCGACGGTCACGACCAAGGGCGACTACCAGGGCGCCAACCGCGTGCTGGTGTTCCGTACGTCCGACGGCAAGCTAGTCGCCGACGGCGTCACCTATTTGATGGGTTACGAAGACGATGGCACCACGCCTATCATGAAGGCCGAGACGCCGCGCCTTAAGGCCGGTTCGTACACCATCGTCGCCTTTAACAAGACGAGCTACGACATCCAAGCGACGAGCTATTCCACGTTTAGCCGCCTAGGGCTGACCGTGGGTAAGCATATCGCGCAAAAGCAGGTGAAGATTGAGGACGGCAAACAGCTCGACGTGACGCTCGACGTCCCCACGTTTGACGTGGAGACGTATCGTGCCGAGCGCGGGCTGACGGCGGGCTCGGTTATCGCTGATTCGTCCGCGGTCGTTGGCGCGGAGACCGAGCTGCGCATTCATTACGAGCTCAAGGACAGCCAGGCTGCCAAGATTGAGATTCCTCTGGCCAAGGATGCCGTCGAGGATGTGTCCGCAGGCGCTCGCGAAGCCGGCGCCAGCTCCGATGCCATGTGGGCTGCCACAACTTGGGAGGGCGACAACCTCGTTCTCGATATGAAGAAGAGTGCGGGCGCCGATGTGTTTGTGCGCTTTAAGCCTAAGGCCGCGGGCATCTATGCCGTCTCGCCGCTTATTACGCTGGGCGAGGTGACATTGCCGCTGGGAAGCATCACGCTTGAGGTTAGCGGATCGCGCATCGAGGTCGACAACACCGACGTTCACAGCCTGCTGGGCAATGTGGCCTACGTTTATGCAGCGCCGGGCAAGAGCGTGCAGCTCACCGTGGGGACGGGCTCGTCGGCTGCAAAGTACACCGGCAAGACCAATAAACTCGGCCGTGCCAAGATTGAATACGAACTGCCGCAGGATACGCTTGCCGCCGAGCGTGTGACGCTCGAAGCGCGCGTGGGCTCGACCGATGTCGCCGCCGCTGCCGCAGAGGTGACGGCTCGCAATTATGTGCGCTATGTTCCGGGTGCTTCGGTCTGGAACTTTGATGTGACGTATCGTGGCGGTACGCAAAACCTGGTCAAGGACGGCAAGGACACCGGCAAGGGCCTGTGGACCTTCCATCATCTGCCACAAAAGAAGAATGCCTACTGGACCTTTGACATCACGCTCGAGGTGGGAAACGAAGAGGCCGCCGACACGCTCGACCTGTACGTGGACTGCGTGGATGGCAAGACGGTGACGATTCCTCTGGCTCAAAAGTCGCGCGAGGGCACCCGCGTGCGCTATGCGGCGGAGTATGTGGACGAGGGTTACCTTAAGCTGCTTAATGAGTTTAACAAGGCGAATGACTCGACCTATGTGAACTGCGGCAACTTTGAGCAAATCTTTATGCCGCAGACCTACCGCATCTCCAATGCCCAGCTTATGACCATGCTGAGTTTTGACGCCAAAGCTTCGGCCAAAAAGCATTCCGCCGCGGCCGAGGAGCGCCAGCAGGAGTTCTCGAATGCCGTGCAGCAGTGGCACGAGTATATGATGGATAACTCGTTTAATGATGTCGACGAGGTCTTTAACGACGCGATTGACCAGATGGTCGCCGATGCGTTTGCCGAAGAGGACAAGGACGGTAAAGAGGACGAAGCCCAAGGTGGAGCTGCGTGTAAGGCTCGTCGCGCCCCTGCCGCCAGCGACGGCGAGGGTGATGGTGCTGGCAACGACGAGGCCGCGCAGTTTGCGGCTGAGCTCAAGGCCGCGGTCGGCGGGTCGTCGGCGCTGCTGACCCAGCAGGGCGACAGCTATGGCGTCAATGTGGACAAGATGATCTTTGAGGATGCTTACGGCACCAGCGAGGATTGGTATCAGGAACTCGCGGCGGCCCAGGGCGCGAACGCTGCGGATGCGGCCGCCATCAAGGAGCTCGTCGACCATGCATCGCGAGCGGAGTTTATTGCCCAGCAGGCCGAGGATCTGGTGGGCCAGTCGATGGGTATCGGCCAGCTCAACCAATACGGAAGCTGGAATGACGCAACCGCTGCGGCGCTCAACAAGTGTGCGGGCATTAAGGCCAGCGAGTACAACGGCCAGTCGACGAGCGGGTTTAACGATTTGGGCCAGGTGCTCGGCAGCTCGCTGAGCTACAAGGCGGCTGATGACGATACCGTCAAGGGCTTTAAGGTCGCCGCGCCCGATGGCGAGCAGACGGCCTATATCGAGTCGGAATTTATCGAGAACTCCAATAACAACAAGAACCAGGCGCTTCTGTTTAACTCGATCGCCATGCAGTGCGACATTCTGGACAACCTGTACGACAACTGGAATGTGGTCCATAGCCTCAACAACTCCAAGGTGCGCGGATGGCTCATGGCCTGGAAGCGCAACGGCGACGTGAGCGCCCATATGAAGCTCATCCGCACGATCCGTTCGCTCAAGAGCTATAAGATCGAATGCGAGATGTTCGGACAGGTCTTTAAGACCGATGCGTGGAAGGCGGCCGGCCAGGCATTTCCCGCGGCGACCCAGGGCATCGGCATCTTTACCGGCATTTACGGCGTGAACGATGCCAGCAAGAACTGGGAGAACGTGAACGTCCGTATGCAGAAGGTGAAGGGCGAGCGCGAGGGCTATGAGCTTCAGCACACGCGCTTGCTTGCCAAGCCCGAGAAGACCGAGGACGATTGGAAGTGCATTTACGCGCTGCGTGACGCCATGGAGAAGGCGCGTGCGTTTGAGGATCTGCTGTATCGCCAACTCTGCCACGACAGCACCGATGTGGCAGTGGGCTCCATTATGACAATCGCCGGCGTGTTGACGGCCGGTTCGGCGGGTACCGTGGTGGGCGCTGCCTATGACGCGGCTTCGACCAGCGTAGGTTCGGAGCGCGCGATTAAGCTGACCAATGCTGAATGCGCCTACGATGTTGCCTGCGAGCAGGTGGAGCGCGCGTGCCAGAATCGTATTACGGTCAACTGGGGCGAGCTGACCGATGCCGAGGTCTACAAGGCCAACAAGGACGGCTTGATCTCGGACGAGAAGATGCAGTCGATCTTCGAGGCGCGTTATCGCAATGTGGCTGCCAAGGCTGCACCCGACCCTGCGGGCGTGGTGTACGAGGGCCTGCTGTCCAATACGGTTGAAGGCGCGACGGTTGAGCTGTGGAGCGCCGACGATGCGGCCGGTACAAATGCAGTGCGTTGGGATGCCGAGGAGTATGAGCAGGACAATCCGCTTGCAACGGGTGCGGACGGTGCGTACAACTGGAATACGCCGACCGGCTGGTATCAGGTGCGCGTGACCAAGGACGGGTATGAGGAGGCGCGTTCGGCTTGGCTGCGCGTGCCGCCGATTCAGACTGAGGTGAACATTGGCTTGGTGTCGACGACGGCGCCCGAGGTGGCTTCGGCCCATGCCTATACCGATTGCATCGAGATTGAGTTTGCGCAGTATATGGATGCGAGCGACGATGCCCTGGTCGCATTGTGCGCGCAGGGCTTGGGCGACGCGACGTATACGTGGCTCGACAAACAGGACGATCCTAATGGCAAGCCGCTGTCGCGCGTGCTGCGTATTCGCTATGCCGATGCGCGTGAGGCGGGCTCGACGGTGGCGTTTGAGCTCGACGGTGCTCGCAACTACGCCGGCACGGCCATGGCGCGCTGGGCAAGTGGCGAGCTTGTCGTGGGCGTTCGTGCCGACAAGCTCAAGCTCAACGTGGAGCAGGCCGTGACCATGCTTGATGGCAGTGACTTTGAGCTGGTGGCGCACGTGACCGATAAGGCGGGTAAGCCGTTTGCGGGCGCAAAGGTTAGTGTTGGGCTGGAGTCCTCGGCTATCTGCTCTGTCGATGCCGCCCAGGCCGTGACGGGCGAGGACGGCGCGGCGACGTTTGTACTGCATGGTGCTCTGCCCGGTTTGACGACGTTGACGGCGGCGGTGGACGGTACGGCGCTGTCCAAGCAGGTCGACGTTCGCGTGTCTGCCGAGGCAGTGCGACCGGCGCGACCGGTGGCGACGATTGGTGCGACGACGTTTGGTGCATGGTCGCCCAAGGAGAACTACATTACGGTGCCCAAGGGCACGAAGCTGGAGCTTTCGGCCGAGGATGGCGCGACGATTTGGTACACCACCAACGACACCTGTCCCTGCCGTGACGAAGGCCGCGTAAAGTACATCGAGCCTATTGCGCTCGATAGCAACATGTATGTGCGCATTGCGGCACAGCGCCCTGGCATGTCATACAGTGAGTATTCCGAGCGTCTGAACATTACGATTACGGTGACCGATGAGGCGGCGCCTGAGCCGACGCCCGAGCCGGACCCGACGCCTGGCGACGGCGAGCAGGGCGGCGGTGCGGATGGCTCTGGCGGCACCGGGGTACCTGCGGGCGGCTCGGCTTCGACGACGACCACGGTGACGACGAACAAGTCCAAGGGTAAGGGCAAGAACGGCAAGAAGCCCGGTGGCACGGAGCTTGCCGGCACGGGTGACTCCGCCGCGATGACGGTCGCCGCCCTAGGCATCGCCGGTGCAACCGTTGCCGCTGCCGGTGTCGCCGCAACCAAGCGTCACAAGCGTTAGGGGTGGGTAGCGGCTCTCGTTCTCGGCCTCAGCAAAATCTCAATCTGTAACACCAAACTGCCCAAAACGGCTCTAGATGTTACAGATTGAGATGAACTGTTCGGCTGCCAACCTAACGTCTCGATCTGTAACACGTAGCGAGGAATTTGGTCTCTAACTGTTACAGATTGAGACAAAGCGGAGGCGACTGGCACAATATCTCGATCTGTAACAACTACAAGGCTCAACGGGCTCCAGGTGTTACAGATTGAGACAAACGCCGGAATTGGTTTGCCGACCAGACCCTAGACCACCACAAAGGTGCCTGTCCCCATCGTGGTGGTTTGGGCGGCCGGTATAGAAAAAGTCCCCGCCGGGCGTGTGCTCGACGGGGACTTTGCCGTTTGATGGCTAGCGCTGCGGATGATTACTCACCCAGCAGGCTCTTGGTGATGGAAGTGGCGGCCTTCTTGCCGGCGCCCATCGCCAAAATGACCGTAGCGGCACCGGTGACGATGTCGCCGCCGGCCCAGATGCGGGGATCGGTGGTCTGGCCGGTCTCCTCGTCGGCAACGATGTAGCCCCACTTGTTGAGCTCCATCTTGCCGCCGATCTTCTTTGCGAAGGGGTTGGCGTTGGTGCCGATAGCCGAGATCGCGACGTCGCAGGGGATCTCCTCGATGGCGCCCTCGATGGGCACCGGACGACGGCGGCCGGACTCGTCGGGCTCGCCGAGCTCCATCTTCTGGACCTTGACGGCGCACACGGAGCCGTCCTCGCCAGCGACAAACTCGAGCGGGGAGACGAGCGGCAGAACCTCGACGCCCTCGGCCTTGGCATGGTGCAGCTCGGCGCGACGGCAGGGCATCTCGTCCTCGGTACGACGGTAGGCGATGATGGCGTGCTCGGCGCCCAGGCGCTTGGCGGTACGGACGGCGTCCATGGCCACGTTGCCGCCGCCAAAGACAACGACGTTCTTGCCGTGCTTGGTGGGGGTGTCGTACTCGGGGAACTTGTTGGCCTTCATCAGGTTCACGCGGGTGAGGTACTCGTTCGCGAAGAAGACGTTGGGCAGGTTCTCGCCGGGGACGTTGAGAAACTTGGGTAGGCCAGCGCCGGTCGCCACGTAGATGGCGTCGAAGCCCTGCTCGAACAGCTCCTCGGCCGTGGCCATGTTGCCCACGACGGAGTTGTACTCAAACTTGACGCCCATGTCCTCCAGACCGTCAATCTCGCGCTTGACGACTGCCTTGGGCAGACGGAACTCGGGGATGCCGTAGACCAGCACGCCGCCGCCGGTGAAGAATGCCTCAAAGACGGTGACGTCAAAGCCGTTGCGGGCGAGCTCGCCGGCGCAGGTGATGCCGGACGGGCCGGAGCCGACGACGGCGACCTTCTTGCCGTTCTTGGGAGCCATCTTGGGCGTGGAGGCGAGCTCGGGGCGGTCACCCAGGAAGCGCTCGAGCTGGCCGATGGCTACGGGCTCGGACTTCTTACCACGGATACACTTACCCTCGCACTGGTTCTCCTGCGGGCAGACGCGACCGCAGATGGCGGGAAGCATGGAGTCCTCGCGGATGGTATCGAGGGCGCCGCCGAAGTCCTTCGCGCGGATCTGCTCGATAAAGCGGGGGATGTTGATGTTGACGGGGCAGCCCTCAACACAGAACGGCTTCTTGCAGTTGAGGCAGCGCTCGGCCTCGGCCAGCGCCATCTCCTCGGTGAAGCCCTTGTCGACGGGGCGGAAGTCGCAGGCGCGCTCGGCAGCCGGCTCCTCGTTATCGGGGGTGCGGGGCGACTTCATATCGGCAACGAAACGACCGTTAACTAGTGGCATGCGCAGCTCTTTTCCTCATAGGCCTTGAGGGACGCGCCCTCTTCGGAACGGTAAGCGGCCTGGCGGGCACGAAGGTCATCCCAGTCGACCAGGGTGGCATCGAAGTCGGGACCGTCGACGCAAGCGAACTTGGTCACGCCGCCCACCTCGACGCGGCAGCAGCCGCACATACCGGTGCCGTCAACCATGATGGGGTTGAGGGACGCGGTGATGGGGGTGTCGTACTTCTGGGCGGTGAGGGTCGAGAACTTCATCATCGGAACGGGGCCGACGCAGAAGACCTGGCTCACGGCCTTGTCCTGCAGCAGACGCTCCAGCGGAGCGGTGACAACGCCCTGCTCGCCGTAGGAGCCGTCGTCAGTGGTGATGTGGATGTGGTCCTCGTCGAGGAGCTCGCGGAACTGGTCCTCCATGAGCAGGAGGTCCTTGGTGCGGGCGCCCATGATGGCGTGCACCTCGTGGCCGGTCTCGACCAGGTGCTTGGCGACCGGGAAGGCAATTGCCAGGCCGACGCCGCCGCCGATGACGGCGCAGGGGCCCTCGGCCATCTCGGTGGGAACTCCCAGCGGGCCCACGACGTCGCGCAGCGACTCGCCGGCCTCGTAGGTGGAAAGCATTTCGGTGGTCTTGCCGATCACCATGAAGATGAACTCGACCCAGCCCTCGTCACCGTTCCAGCCGGCCAGGGTAAACGGGACACGCTCGCCCGTCTCGTTGGCGCGAACCATGAGGAACTGTCCAGCGTGCGCATGCTTGGCGATTGCGGGCGCCTCGATGCGGAACTTGAACACCTTCTCCGAGAACTGCGTCTTCTCCAGGATCTTATACATAGAACCCCTCTCTTGTTAGGGCGGCCGAACCGTGCCTCCACGGAAATGGACGGCAGCCCGAATAAAACCGTACGCGCACAGGCGTTGTGCAGACATACGGTGCAAATTATACCCTCATGGACATGTCGCTTACGTGTATCTTTGGCAGGCGGGAAAAGCGACCTACCAAAAAGGGACAGGTTTATTTTGGTAGGTTTTATCAGGCAAAACGGCAAAGGGGACCGGTCTCGCGCATCGGTGAGGCCGGCCCCCTTTGGGGCGCCGCATATGTATGGTGGCAGCGTGTTTATTGCGATGCGCCGACTGCGGCGTTTCCGCAGATAAAACCTGCCAAAATAAACATCCCTAAATGGCGGGTTTTAGTGCTTGCCGTTGGCGGAGGCGGAGCCGTTGACGTGGTCGCGGGCGTAGATTACGCCGTGTACGATCGCCAGGCCGGCGGCGTCTGCGGCGCGGGCGCAGGTGTCCTGGAAGTCCTCGGCCTCGCGGGCGCGCAGCTGCTTGAGCACATAATCTGCCACGGCCATCTTGCCGGGAGGGTTGCCAATGCCGGTGCGGATGCGACTAAAGTCGCGGCTGCCCATCTTATCGATGATGGAGCGCAGGCCGTTATGGCCGGCGTGGCCACCGCCTACCTTGACGCGTACGTCGCCGGCGGGAATGTCGAGCTCGTCGTGAATCACGAGCAACTCCTCGGCCTTGATCTTGTACTCGCGGCAGAGCTTGGAGATGGGGCCACCCGAGGTATTCATATACGATTGCGGCTTGACCAGCACGATCTGGCGCTTGCCGCCCTCTTCCTCGGGATCGTTGATGTTGATGAGCGCGACTTCGGCGCCGGCCTGGTTTTTCCAGTACGTGACGTCGGCCTGACGGGCCAACTCGTCGATCGCTTTGAAGCCAGCGTTGTGGCGGGTCTCGGCATATTCATCGCCAGGGTTGCCAAGTCCGGCAACCATGCGAATCTTAAGCGGCTGTGCAGCTGCCATGTTTGTCCTCCGTTACGTAAATAGTTCAATCAACGACAAAGGCTACCACGCCCGCCGAAGGCGAGACTTCGTTTCAGCGAAATCCCACCAGACAAAAGCGCGGCCGCGGCAGAGCGAGCCGTCGGAACAGAAGAAACCCCCGCGCGACCTTTGCGAAGCAAGGGGGAGCGCGGGGGTTTCTTCTGTTCCGACGGCGATGCGCCGGGTTGCAAGGACGATGCGACTACAGCGCGAAGTCACCGCCGACGAGCGTGGAGACGGGCTCCTCGTGGTAAACGGCGGAGATGGCCTGAGCAAACTCCTCGGCGACCGAGATGGTCTTGATCTTGCCGCCGACCTCGACGGGAATGGCGTCGGTGACGAGGCACTCGACGATCGGGGCGTCATTCAGGCGCTCAATGGCAGGGCCGGAGAAGATGCCGTGGGTGGCGCACACGTAGATGTCGCCAGCGCCCATAGCCTTAAGCTCCTTGACGTTGGCGCACAGGGTGCCAGCGGTGTCGATCATGTCGTCATTGATGACGCAGGTCTTGCCCTTGATGTCACCGATGATGCCCATGACCTCGGCGGCGTTGTGGCGCGGACGGCCCTTGTGGGCGATGGCCAGGTCGCAGCCGAGCATGTCGGACAGCTTCTTGGCGGCCTTGGCACGGCCCACGTCGGGGGACACGACAACCAGGTTGTCGGTGTCGAAGTGCATGTCGTTGTAGTACTGGCCAAACAGCGGCAGCGCGGACAGGTGGTTAACCGGGATATCGAAGAAGCCCTGGATCTGGCCCTGGTGCAGGTCGAGGGTGATGATGCGGTTGACGCCGGCGCGCTCGAGCAGGTTGGCGACGAGGCGGGCGGTGATGGGCTCGCGCGGGCCGGCCTTGCGGTCCTGGCGGGCATAGCCGTAGTGGGTGATGACGGCGGTGATGGAGCGGGCGGATGCGCGCTTGGCAGCGTCGGTGGCGATGAGCAGCTCCATGAGCATGTCGTTGACGTTGCCGCCGGCCACGGACTGAATCAGGAAGACGTCGGCGCCGCGGACGGTCTCGTCGTAGCGGGCGTAGATCTCACCGTTGGCGAACTGCTTTAGCGTAAGGCCCGAAAGCTCGACCCCAAGGTACTCAGCGATCTTCTGAGCGAGGGGACGGTTGGAGGAACCGGAATACACGCGGATGGACTTGCGCATATTCTCCGACTTCTCGGGATCATTAATCGGCATTACCCTTCTCCTTTATACATCGAATGCCATATAGATGCCTTGTTGCATTGTAACCGCGCGGCGGGGTTTATCGAGTCTTGATAACGTCTTTACCGTCAACGGACACGAACCGACCACTCATTCTGTCGCGCAGGTCAGCATAGAAAAAGGAGCCGTCCCCATGGGAACAGCTCCTTAGATGCTTGGTAAAACGTTATACCTCGTCGTCTTCGTGCAGACGGCGGCGATAATCGGCGGCCCAGCCCTCAATATTTACCTGACGGGCGCGGCCCAGGCCGAGTGCGTCAGCCGGGACCGGCTCGGTGATGACGGAGCCGGCGGCCACAAGCGCGCCGTCGCCAATCTGGGCGGGCGCGACCATCATGGTGTCGGAGCCGATGAAGGCATCCTTGCCGATGACGGTCTTGTGCTTGTGCACGCCGTCGTAGTTGCAGGTGATGGAGCCCGCGCCCACGTTGACGCCAGAGCCCATGGTGGTGTCGCCGATGTAGGACAGGTGCGGGACCTTGGAACCCTCGCCGATCGTGGACTTCTTGATCTCCACGTGCGTGCCGGCCTTGGAGCCGTCGAGCATATGGGTGCCCGGGCGCAGGTAGGCGCGCGGGCCGCAGTCGACGCCGTTCTCGATGACGGCCTCGATGGCGATGGTCTCATCGATGGTGCAGCCGCTGCCGACGGTGGTGTCGGTGAGACGGCTGTTGGGGCCGAGCTGGCACTCTTCGCCCACGGTGACGTGGCCGATCAGATGCGTCTGCGGCCACACGACGGTGTCGCGGCCGATAACGGCATCGGGGCCGATCCAGGCCTGCGTGGGGTCGATGAAGGTGACGCCCTCGGCCATCCAGTGCTCGTTGATGCGGTCGCGCGCGATGGCGGTGAGCTGTGCGAGCTGGATGCGGCTGTTGACGCCCAGGCCGTCGCGGTAGTCGTCGCAGTGGAAGATGGAGACTGCCTGGCCGTGGCCCTTGAGGATCTCGAGCATGTCGGGCAGATAGTACTCGGCCTGCGCGTTGTCGTTGCCGATCTCGTCAATGTGCGCGGCGAGCTGCGCGCCGTCGAAGGCGTAGCAGCCGGCGTTGCACTCCAGCAGCGTGGCGGCCTGCTCGGGCGTGCAGTCCTTCTGCTCGATAATGCGCTCGATCTGGCCGTCGGCGCCCAGCTTGATACGGCCGTAACCGAAGGGGTCGGGCGGGGTCATGGTCATGACGGTGCAGGCGAGCTCGCCGGTGGCGACGGTTTGCGCGAACTTGGCGACGGTGTCGGCGGTGATGAGCGGCAAGTCGCCGTTGAGCACGACGACCGGGCCTTGCGTGATGCCGCAGGCCTCGAGTGCGACCTTCACGGCGTGGCCGGTGCCCAGGCGCTCGGTCTGCTCGACGCACTCGTCCTTGGTGGCGCTGTTGGCGTAGGCGCCGTCGATCAGGGCGCGCATTTCGTCGGCGTGGCTGCCGATGACGACCACGACGCGGCTGCAGCCGGCCTTGATGGTGGCGTCGACGATCCACTGGACCATGGGCTTACCCAGGATCTTGTGCGAAACCTTGCAGTGGTTCGACTTCATGCGGGTGCCCTCGCCGGCAGCGAGGATAATTGCGGTTGCGTCCATGTGATCTCCTGTTACGTTATAGAGACGTGTGTTTGGAAACGATACACGGCGCAATATGATACCGCAGGCATATGATGAGCGCGTAACGATTGGCGCGCGACGGCCGATGTCGCTGCCACCGGCGTGATGTTTGCGCTGGTTGTGTATGGCGGCGGCGCTGCGGCGTTGACGTTTTGAGCGAGGGGATGGAGGGTGCCCGTGGACATCATGCGAGAGGAATCGGGCAACGAGCCCGTCGCGGCATTTTCGATGTCGCATCCGGCGGTGCCGGCGCTCTACATGGTGCTGACGCTGGGACTCACCATGTTCTCGATGCAGCCGGTGCTGATTGCGCTGTCGCTTGCGGGCGGGTTGGCGTACGGGTTTGCGACGCGCGGCGCCGCGCGTACGTTGGGGGCGCTTCGCTGGCAGCTGCCGGTGATTTTGATCATCGCGGTGCTCAATCCGCTGTTTAGCGCCTCGGGCTCGACGGAGCTGTTCCGTATTGGCATGCGCGCAGTGTATCTGGAGAGCATGGTATACGGCCTGTGCATGGGTGGGCTGTTTGTGGCGAGCGTGCTGTGGTTTGAGGCTGCGGCATCGATGCTCGGTTACGACAAGGTGCTTGCGCTTTTGGGTAACACCGCGCCGGTGATCGCGCTCATGATCTCGATGTGTATGCGGCTTATCCCGCAGTTTTTGCGCCGCGGTCGTACGGTACTGGCGGTACAGGATGCGATTGATGTACCGGGGCGCGCGCCGGCCGACCCCGTGCGTTTGCGCCTACGGGCATCGAGCGTGTTGATGGGCTGGGGCATGGAAGATTCGCTGGAGCGCGCGGACGCCATGCGCTCCCGTGGGTGGGGCGCCGCGACGCGTCGTACGACGTATGCGCGGTATCGGCTGGGGCGCGGCGATGTTGCCGCGCTGGTTGGGCTTGCGCTGTTTGGCGCGGCCACGGCGGCAGTGGCGTGGACCGCGACGACGCAGTATTCGTTTTATCCGCAGCTTTCGGTGCCGGCGCCGTGGCCGGGCTATGTCGTGTACGCTGCCTGGATGGTGCTGCCTTGCGTGTTGCACGCGATTGATGAGAAGAGGTTTGGCTGATGGCTCGGTTTGATAGGAGCTCGGCGGCGGGTGTGGCATATGGCTCGGCCGCGCCGGCGATTGAGGTGCGAGGCCTTAGTTTTGCCTATCCCGAGGCCGAGGCACCGGTGCTCGAGGTGCTTGATTGGCGTGTTTCCCAAGGTGCGTTTGCACTGCTTGTTGGCGGTACCGGTTCGGGCAAGTCGACGCTGCTGTCGCTGCTCAAGCCCGAGATTGCGCCGGCGGGTACGCGCTCCGGCGAGCTGCGCGTGCTGGGCGAGCCCGTCGCCGACATGGATGTGCGGGCATCGGCGGAGCGCGTGGGTTATGTGTTCCAGAATCCCGAGAACCAGATCGTGTGCGAAACCGTGTGGCACGAGATGGCGTTTGGCCTGGAAAACTTAGGCATGTCTCGTGACGAGATGCGCCGTCGCGTGGCCGAGACCAGCTATTTCTTTGGGTTGGAGGATTGGCTCCACCGCGATACCGATACGCTTTCGGGTGGACGCAAACAGCTGCTGTCGCTGGCGGCTGTGCTGGCGCTGCGCCCACGCGTGCTGCTGCTCGACGAGCCCACGTCCCAACTGGATCCCGTTGCCGAGAAGAGTTTTCTGCATGCGCTGTTCCGCGTGAATCGCGAGCTGGGCTGCACGGTTGTCGTGGCAACGCATCAGCCACGTCCGATGCTCGAATACGCGACGTGCGCGTATCGGATTGAAGACGGACGCGTGTGCGAGGTGGCTGATATCGCCTCCTTGGGGCACCGTGAAGAGCTGTTTTCTGACGAGGTGTCGGGGTGGGGTGCCTCGCGGCGTACAAAAAACGGAGTTTTCAGCAGCGCCAGTGGCCAGCTGGGCTCTTTGGGCCCGCGCGCGGGCGCTCCGGGTGCAGAAAAATGGCTGAAATCGGACAAATCGGGTGAATTTGAGGCGCAAATACTGCCGCAAGACGACTCGGGGGCGTCATCGCGCGCCGGTGGATGTCGAATTCTCCCAAAAATGCACGCTGGGTCGGCTACCACCCTGGCAGGGAGCTGGTTTCGATACGATCGAGCGTCCGGCTGGGTGCTGCGCGGGCTCGATGCGTCGTTTTCGGCTGGCGCGGTGCATGCGGTTGTGGGCGGTAACGGCTGCGGCAAGTCGACAATGCTTTCGGTGCTGGCCAAGACGGTCAAGTTGCAGCGTGGGCATATGGAGCGCGGGGCGGGATCGGCGGCGCTGCTGCCTCAGAATCCCAAGGCGTTGCTGGTTGCCGAGACGGTGCGCGATGAGCTGATGGAATGGGCTTCGACCTGCGGGTATGACGAGGGTGCGGCCCAGGAGCGCGCGGCGCAGCTGGGATTGGACGGCCTGGATGGGCGCCACCCGTACGATCTTTCGGGCGGACAGCGTCAACTGCTTGCATTGGCAAAACTGCTGCTAATCGGCCCCGAACTGCTATTGCTCGATGAGCCCACCAAGGGTCTAGACCTGGTCAGCCGCCGCATCATCGCCCGCACCCTGCGTGACCATGCGAAGGCTGGCGGCACCGTCATCATGGCCACACACGATCTGGATTTTGCCGAGCAGGTTGCCGATGACATTGCCATGATGTTCGACGGTGAGATTGCCTGCATGGAGCCGCCGTCCGACTTCTTTGCCGACAATGTGTTTTATAGGGCGTGATGGGATGACGGATTATCGCGTCGCGCGCCTACTCGCAAAACTGGAGATCCCGCTGCTGCTGGCGGTGCCAGCCGTGATGGCTGCGGCGTTGCTGGCGGGCGTTGAGCAGGCGGCACTTGCCATGCTTGTCGTGGTGGCGCTGGTGCTTGCGTTGTTCTTTGCGGGCTACGAGGCATCGCGACCGGGCCTGCGCCAGATTATGCCCACGCTGGTTCTGGCGGCGTTGGCCGCGGCGGGGCGCATCTTGTTTGGCCCCATTCCCGACTTTAAACCCGTGAGCGCCATCGCCATTATCGCCGGGGCGACACTCGGTCGTCGCAACGGCTTTATGGTCGGTGCGCTGGCGGCGCTGACCAGCAACTTCTTTTTTGGGCAGGGCATGTGGACGCCATGGCAGATGTATGCCTGGGGTCTGGTTGGCTATGTTGGCGGTGAGTTGGCGCATGCGGGCGCGTTCGACCGTGCGGATGGAACCGTGCGCATGCCGTCGCTGATGGCGTACGGCTTTGCATCGGGCCTGCTCTACGGCGTGGTGATCAACGCCTACGACATCATCGGTTTTGTGCAGCCGCTCACGTGGGCGGGCGCCGTGGCGCGTCTTGCCACGGCGGTGCCGTTCGACATTACGCACGGCCTTGCGACCTGCGTGTTCTTGGCCGCCCTGTACAAGCCCTGGTGTCGACGGATCAACCGCGTCGTCGTGAAGTACGGACTGTAGGGCTGGCTGCGCCGGGGTGGGAATCAATACTGCCTTGGTGTCATATCAAAACTATGCCGGTTTACGGGGCTGGATTGACGCAGGCCGACCATACCGGCATTTTTCGAAAATAGACAAGCCGTCTACCTGCGGTTTTATTTTGCTCGAATTGCGCGTGGTTGGGGGGTCGCGATTCAGCCCCGTAAACCGGCATAGTTTTGGAATGGCCGGCTGATATGACGGGCGTCGTGGTCCTCAGAGAGCCAAATCGATCCGCTTTCTTCCGTCTCCAGACGCCTCCAGGGAATCAGTTGACGGCGCTCGCCACGAAACTGGCCCATCTACTACGTTTAGCTTGATACCCCCGACCATGACCGCGTTTTATGAAAAACCGCAGGCTTTCTACCTGCGGTTTTCTTTTTCGTTGTTCGCTGTGGTTGAGGATAGTGGCTTAAACGTACTAGATGGACCAGTTTCGTGGCGGATGGGCCGCGTGGATGCCCTCGCGAGATGAAAATGATCCCCTTTCCTCCGTCCCCAGGGGATCAGTTGGGGCTAGAGCTCTAGCGTGAGGGTGACGGGACAGTGGTCGCTGCCAAAGATATCGCCACGGATGCCGGCGTCGCGCACATTGCCGGCGATTGCGTCGCTTACCAAGAAATAATCGATGCGCCAGCCGGCGTTGTTCTTGCGAGCATTAAAGCGGTAGCTCCACCAGCTGTAGACGCCCTCGACGTCGGGGTTTGCCGCGCGCCAGGTATCGGTAAACCCGGCGTTGAGCAGCTCGGTAAACTTGCCGCGCTCCTCGTCCGAAAAGCCGGCGTTGCCGCGGTTGGACTTGGGGTTCTTAAGGTCGATCTCCTCGTGCGCCACGTTAAAGTCGCCGCAGGTTACAACGGGCTTGCCGGTCTCGCGCTCAAGCGCGTTCAAAAAGCAGCGATAGGCATCGTCCCAGGCCATGCGCACGTCGATGCGGGCGAGTTCGTTTTGCGCGTTGGGTGTATAGACATCCACAAACCAAAACTTGTCGAACTCGAGCGCGCAGACGCGGCCCTCGGTTGCGGCTTGGACGACGAGCACGGCCGCCTCGCCCTCGCCGGCATAAGGCAGCAGCGCGTCGGCGTGCAACACGCGCAGCGGTTCCTGGCGGCTAAAGACCGCAGTGCCCGAATAGCCTTTACGCTCGGCGTAGCTCCAGGTTTGATGATAGCCGGGCAGGTCAATATCGACCTGGCCCTCCTGCAGCTTGGTCTCCTGCAGCGCCAGGATATCGACGTCGAGTTCTTGCGCGATCTGGATAAAGCTCGGGTCCTTTTTGAGCACGGCGCGCAGGCCGTTGACGTTCCACGAGGCGAAAGTGTAAGTCTGAGGCATGGTGTCCTTTCGACGGGGTTGGCAGGCTTAAGATTAGCGCAACAGGGGTGGTGGTGGGCCCCTCGCGTGTCGACCCAAAGGCTGCGCGCCAGGCAAGCGCCCGCCGCCATCCGACCAACGAGGACGGAGAACTCATATGACGCAGGCAATATCGGACCCAAAGCAGGCCTCCGCCGCGCTGGCGGAGTTGTTCGGCACCCACAAGCGCGTGGTCTTCTTTGGCGGCGCGGGCGTTTCCACGGCGAGTGGCATCCCCGATTTCCGCAGCGTGGACGGCCTATATCACCAGCAGTTTGCCTACCCGCCCGAGACCATGCTCTCGCATAGCTTTTACGAGGCGCATCCGGCCGAGTTCTTCGACTTCTACCGCACCAAGATGATCGCGCTTGGCGCCAAGCCCAACCGCTGCCACACCAAGCTGGCCGAGCTGGAACGCGCCGGCAAGCTTGATGCCGTGGTGACGCAAAATATCGACGGCCTGCATCAGATGGCCGGCTCGCAGCGCGTGTTCGAGCTGCACGGATCGGTCCATCGCAACATTTGCCAGTCGTGCGGCGCGGTCTATAGCGCCGAGTGGATTTGCTCGCGCGAGCACGAGGATGCCGCGGGTGTGCCCGTGTGCCCCGCGTGCGGCGGGCGGATTAAGCCCGATGTGGTGCTCTACGAGGAGCCGCTCGACGAGCATGTGCTGACCGGCGCCATTGCCGCCATCGCTGCGGCCGATGCCCTCATCGTGGGCGGGACCTCGCTCGTGGTGTATCCGGCGGCGGGCCTTACGCGCTACTTTACCGGCGATACGCTGGCCATTTGCAATCTTGCTCCCACCGATCAGGATGCAAATGCCGACCTGCTGATTTCTTGCGACATCGCGGCCGCGTTTGCG
Source organism: uncultured Collinsella sp. (assembly GCA_900552735.1). Taxonomy (GTDB): domain Bacteria; phylum Actinomycetota; class Coriobacteriia; order Coriobacteriales; family Coriobacteriaceae; genus Collinsella. The sequence continues at coordinate 19,439 of USBA01000001.1, forward strand.
TTCTAGCCCGTGTGCGCGGATACAATAGAAAGACTGATTGCAAAGCGACCCCGCCGCCAGCGCCCAGGCGCGGCGGCGCGGGCATTTTAGGAGGATGTTCATGGCGAACGATAGCAAGACATGGCGGTGCGGAAAGTACGAGCTCAGCTTTGACCGTCCGCGCATCATGGGCGTCCTCAACGTGACGCCCGATTCGTTTAGTGACGGCGGGGAGCACTTCGACCCGGATGCCGCTATTGAGTACGGCCTGGCGATGCTCGACGCCGGCGCCGACATCATCGACGTGGGCGGCGAGTCCACGCGCCCCGGTTTTACCCCGGTCAACCCCGACGAGGAGGCTCGCCGCGTGCTGCCTGTGGTGCGTGCGCTGGCCAAAGAGGGCGCCATTGTCTCGATCGACACGCGCCACGTGGCGGTCGCCAAGGCGGCCGTGCGCTGCGGCGCCTCGATCGTCAACGACGTGACGGGCTTCACCGACCCCAAGATGGTCGAGTTTGTCGCGGCGAGCACCTGCGGCGTCATCGTGATGCATGCCGGTGAGGTCGCGGCGCCTACGCGCACGCATGCAACGGTGCAGCTCGATACCTCTGCTGCGGCGTTTGTTGCCGAGAAGGCGCGCGAGGCGGCCGCCGAGGCTGCGCGCGAGGCCGAGAAACCGGCGCGCCGTCGTCGCAGCAAGCTGCTAGGCGAGCCCAAGACGGAGGCCAAGCTGCCGGGTGGCGTGGTGCAGCCCTCGCTGCCGTTCGGCGATCCGGAGCCTGCGCCCGAGCCCACGGACAAGCAGAAGCAGGAGACACCGGCCGCCGAAGAGGCCGCCCCTGTCGCCGAGACCGCCGCGACCCCTGAACCCGCGCCGGAGCCGAATGACCACCTGGCAGCCATGATGCGCCGCAGCGCCCGCCGCGAGGAGGCCTACGTGCCCACCTCTCAGCTCCGCCGCTTTACCCTGCCCGATTCGGCGCCCATCATGCGCCGCGTCATGGGCTTTCTGTCCGACCAGGCCCGCACGCTTATCCATGCCGGCGTGTCGCGCGACCGCATCTGTATCGATCCCGGCCCGGGCTTTGGCAAGACGGCCAACGAGGACATCGTCATCCAGCGCGAGACCGCCAAGATGGCGTCGCTGGGCTATCCGCTCATGTGCGCCGTGTCGCGCAAACGTTTTGTGGGCGCCGTCTCGGGCGTGACCGAGGCCGCCGCGCGCGATGCCGCCACGTTTGGCGTGTGCCTGGGCGCTATCCAGGCTGGTGCCAACATCGTGCGCGTGCACGACGTCACCGGCTTTGCGCAGTTCCTGAACGGTTACTGGGCTGTCGCCAAGCCGCAGCCGCGCCGTGCGTTTGTGGCCGTGGGCTCCAACCTGGGGCATCGTTGCGACAACATCCGCGCCGCACGCGACATGATCGCCGAGATTCCACTCACCTGCGTGTCCAACTCCTCCAAGATCTACGAGAGCGAGCCGGCCTACGAGACGCGCCAGGACGCGTTTGCCAACGCCGTCATCGAGATCAAGACCGAGCTGGCGCCGTTGGTGCTGCTCGACGAGCTCATGAAGATCGAGGCCGAGCTGGGCCGCGACCGTTCCAAAAAGGCCAAGGCCAACGGCCCGCGCACCATCGACTTGGACCTGCTGTGGATGGACGGCGAGACCCACGGCGGCAAAAAGCTGCGCCTGCCGCATCCGCTGATCGGCGAGCGCGACTTTGTGCTGGTGCCGCTCGAGGATCTGATGCACGATCCGGCGCGGTTCTTCCGCTACAACGGCGTCGAGGTCAAGGAGCCCGAGGACCGCGTGGGCCACATCGTGGGCGAATTGGGGCGTATGTAGATGATTGAGATGAATGCTGTAGCCGTCGGTACCGAGCTTGACGCCGCGCGCGACGCGGGCCGCGAGGGCGCGTCTGCGGGCTGGTGCGTTTGGAGCGCGGGCGAGGCGTCGTTGACGTTTTCGCTGGTCGTGCGCCCGGACGTGAACATGCACGCCTTCCACGGCCTGCCGTTTGTGGCGGCGATGGGCATGATGGACGCGCTCGTGGGCACGACGTCGACGCCGGGCCTGGGCCTTGCCGGCAAGGTGGGCATTGAGTGGCCGAGCAATATCGTGTGCGGCGCGCCCGCGTTCGAGACGTCGTTCGCGCGCGTCGCCGTCAACGGCGGCGCCGGTGCCGCAGGCATGTTCGGTGCCGTGACGGTGGATATTGAGCGTTCGGCGCTGAGCGAGCTCGGTGTAGATGTGGCCGACGAAGCGCTGGTCGAGGCGCTGGCCGCCACCGTACTGACCCGCGTGGACGCCTGGGCGGTTGTTGCCAACACGCCGCAGGGCGCCGCAGGGCCGCTGGCCCCCGTGCTGGGCGAGTACTTCGACATGGTGCCGCTGCTGGGCCGCCAAGTTGCGGCGGTGTCGCCCAACGGCTTGCCGCTTGCGGTCGGTGTGTTTGCGGGCCTGGACATCTGGGGCCGCGCGACCATCAAGACCGATGCCGGCGAGCAGGAGTTTCCGCCCGAGGCCGTACGGATTCGCGGACTGTAGCGCGGGGCACCCGCGTTCAAAGATAACGATGACAACAGAAGCCCTTCTCGGCTTGCACCGGGGAGGGCTTTTGCGTGACCTGGTGCACGCGACCCGGCATTCGCCCTATCCCAGCTCCTGCATGCGGCGGTAGATTTCACAGATGCCCTTGATGGTGAGTTGTCCGTCGACCGCGTCGAAGGCATCGGTCGAATCGGCGACGATGCCGGCGAGACCGCCCGTGGCGATAACGGTGGCATCCTCGCGGCCCAGCTCGCGCTTCATGCGCGCGACCAGGCCCTCGGCCATGGCGGCGGCGCCCATCACGGCGCCGACCTTGATGCACTCCTCGGTATCGCGGCCGATGGCGTGCTCGGGCGCCTCGAGCGGAACGCTGGCGAGCTTGGCGGCTCGGGCGGCAAGCGCGTCCATGGAGATGCGGATACCCGGCGCGATCGCTCCGCCAATGTAATAGCCGTCCTCGTCGATGACGTCGATATTGGTCGCGGTGCCAAAGTCCACCACGATTGCCGGCGCGCCGTAGAAAGTTTCGGCCGCAACGGCGTTGGCGACGCGATCGGCACCTACGGCCTGGGGGCGCGCCGCGCGCAGTTTGGTCACCGCGGCCGTCTGCGGCCCAATGACGATGGCGTCTGCGGCAATGCGGTCGGCCACGGCGTGCCATTCGCGCGAGAGCTGCGGCACCACGCCGGCAAAGGCGATCGCGTCGACCGTGCTGAGCGAGAGGTCGTACATCTTAAAGAAGCCCATCAGGCGCACGTGGATCTCGTCGGCGGTAAAAGAGCGGTCGGTGGGCATGCGCCACGACTGCACCAGCTCGTCTCCGTCAAACAGGCCCATGGCCGTCTGCGTGTTTCCCATATCGATAGCGAGCAGCATGTCTACTCCCGGTGTTGGCATAAAAGGACGCGCACCATTGTATACGCGCCGTCGACGGAGCTCGGCTGCGATTCGTTTGCGGCGATAGGGGCTGAGGGGTTTAAATATGAAGGAATTATGCTCTACGAGATTTTTCTTGCCGTTTGCCGAACTCCCGCGTAATATTCTTTCTTGCGCACATGAGGCGCCCAGACATTGCGGGGTGGAGCAGTCTGGTAGCTCGCCGGGCTCATAACCCGGAGGTCGTAGGTTCAAATCCTGCCCCCGCGACCAAGAACTTGCAGCTCGTCGGTCAAGCCGGCGAGCTTTTTTGTTATTCCGGGACCGTGTTTTCGGTCCAATTTTCGGCCTCTCAACAGAATCTCGATTTGTAACATCTAGACCCGATTTGGGCGGCTAGGTGTTACAGATCGAGATATGCCGGCGGTTTGGGCCGCGTTTGTCTAAATCTGTAACACGAGGGACGGATTTTGCCGGGCAGCTGTTACAGATTGAGATTTTCAAGCAGGCGGGTTTGATTTGTCTCGATCTGTAACACGAGGGACGGTTTTTGCCGAGTAACTGTTACAGATTGAGATCTTTCGGCAGGCTAGATTGGTTTGTCTCGATCTGTAACAGGTGGGGGTCAAAAGTGGGCCTAGCTGTTACAGATCTAGATTGTTGAGGATGGGTTGAGAGGAACGTCTTGATCTGTAACAGCAAGACCCGGTTTTGCCGAGTAACTGTTACAGATTGAGACAAACCGACGGGCCGCCCCGTCCCATCCACCTGCCGTCACCTGATATTCGCCGATTTTCGTTGTGCCGCCGTGCTCTCATGCCATATCCTCTAGACAACTACGCGGCACCATCGCCGCCGCGCCTACAAGAGAGGAATGTCCATGACCGCACCTGCATCCAAACTGCTCCAGCCCATTACGGTTGGCCCCCTTGAGCTCAAGAACCGCATTATGTTCCCGCCGCTGACCACCGGCTACGAGGAGCGCGACGGCTCCATTGGCGAGCGCAGCCTGGCTTTTTACGAGCGCCTGGCCCGTGGCGGCGTGAGCTACATCGTCATCGGCGACGTCGCTCCCGTTATGACCGCGAGCCCCACGCCCAAGCTGGCGACCGACGCCCAGATCCCCACGTTTAAGGCCCTGGCCGACACCGTTCACAAGCACGGCGCCAAGGTCGCGCTGCAGCTGTTCCACCCCGAGTACGACGTGCCCGGCGTCGGCCGCATGGTCATGGGATCCATGGTCGCTGCCAAGGCCGCGCAGGAGGCCAAGGCCGCCGGCGATGAGGAGGCCTTTGCCGCCAAGATGGCCGAGTCCAACGAGATTCGCAAGCAGGCTTACGCCAAGCTGCACCACGACATGCAGCACTTTGTGAACGAGGCCAGCGTGGAGCAACTCACCCAGATCAAGGAGGCCATCGCTGCCTCGGCCGCTCGTGCGCAGCAGGCCGGGATCGATGCCATCGAGGTCCACGGCGACCGCCTGGTGGGTTCGCTGTGCTCGGCCATCCTCAACAAGCGCACCGACGAGTATGGTGGCTCGTTCGAGAACCGCGTTCGCTACGCGCTGGAGGTCGTCGCTGCCATTAAGGAAGCCGCGCCGCAGCTGATGGTGGAGTACAAGCTCCCCGTGATCATGGAGAACCCCGACGGTACGCCGCGCGGCAAGGGCGGCCTGCAGCCCGACGAGGCCTGCGAGTTCGCCAAGCTGCTCGAGGGCGCGGGCATCGATATGATCCAGGTCGCGCAGGCAAACCACACCGGCAACATGGGCGACACCATTCCGCCCATGGGTGCCATGCCCTACAACTGGACGCTGCCGGTGGCCGAGCGCGTCAAGGCCCTGGTCTCCGTGCCGGTGGCAACCGTGGGCCGTGTTGTCTCGGTCAAGGCCGGCGAGAAGATCCTGGAGGATGGCTCGGCAGACATCGTCGCCTATGGCCGTTCGCTCATGTGCGACCCCGACATTGCGCTGAAGGCCGCGACCGGCGAGCCCATCCGCGAGTGCCTCAACTGCAACAAGGGCTGCGTCGACGCGATTCAAAACCGCAAGTACATCTCGTGCGTGCTCAATGCCGAGAACGGCGACGAGGCGACCATCGCCATTAAGCCGGGCGAGGGCGACAAGAAGATCGCCGTGGTGGGCGGCGGCATCGCCGGCCTGGAGGCCGCGCGCGTGGCGGCCAAGCGCGGCTACGACGTGACCGTCTACGAGGCGAGCGATCATCTGGGCGGCCAGATTGTGCTGGCGGCCGCGCCTCCGCGCAAGGACGAGATCATGCGCTCGGTCGAGTATTACGAGAAGATTCTGCCCGGCCTGGGCGTGAAGGTCGAGCTCAACCATGCCGCTAGCCCCGCGGACCTCAACGCCGCCGACGCCGCGATTGTGGCTGTGGGCGCGCACGACGTGGTCATCCCCGTTCCGGGTGCCGATTCGGACAAGGTCGTCTCGAGCTGGGACGTGCTGGCCGGCAAGGTGGAGCTTGCGGGCCGCGTCGCCGTCATTGGCGGTGGCCTGGTGGGCACCGAGACTGCCGAGTACCTGCTGCAGCACGGCTGCGAGGTAGCGATCGTGGAGATGCTCGACAAGATTGCCGCGGGCGAGTCCGAGACCATTCTGCCGCTGATCATGAGCGACTTTGCCGAGCACAACGTGGAGCAGCACGTGAAGACCCGCCTGACCGCCATTACCGACGAGGGCGTGGAGGCTGTTCGCACCACCGAGGACGGCACCGAGGAGCCGGTGAAGATCGCCTGCGATTACGTGGTGATGGCCGTGGGTTCCAAGGCCAACGCGTTTGATCTGGACGGCGTGACGGTGCCCGTGACCTGCGTGGGCGACTGCTCGGGCGAGCGTACCGCCGACATCGCGAGCGCCATTCGCACGGCGTATCACGCGGCCAACGAGCTGTAGTTAACTTCGCGGCCAGGCGGGGCGGTAGCACGGATCCGCCTCGCCCGACTGCGTCCCAGCATACACAGACCATCGATCGGGGTGGGGCTCGCAAGAACGGCAGGCCCCACCCCGGTTTTTGTGCGAGGGGGCAGGCGAGCTTGCACCGTGTCTTTGGCATATGGGCGAGGCTGCTATTCGTAATCTTTAAGACATCATTAAGGTTTGCGTTGTGGAGCAAACCGCAGGTCAATGCTATTCTTTTACCTTATCGTATGGTGTTGTATTCTGCCTGAATTCTCTACCTGCGAACAACGGATAAACGCGACCAAGCGGAAAAGGATGGCACGCCCGCAAGCAGGGCAAACGTAAGCGATGAGTGGCATGGACCGACATAACGAGCTCCAGCAGCACAAGACGGCGGCCGAGTACCGTCAAGCTGCCGACGAGCACGTGCGGACCCTCAAGGATTTCTGGAAGGATTTCCTGGTGAGTGGTCTGTTTGTGCTGGCCGCCATCGTTGCCATCTTTGCATGCCTGGCCTGGTTTGCCGCGAATAACCGAGTGAGCGCCACGGGGAGTACGATCGGGGCGAAGGCGGATCGGTACACGCTGACCGCCGCGGGCGAGGGTGAGTCCGGTACGCACGTGGGCTATTACGAGCGCTCCGAGCGCACGCCCGAGGAAAAGCATGCCATCGATGGCTTGGATACGACCGACGCCATGACGGTAACGCTCAGCTCCAACCTGAACAACGAGACCGCGGGCTCTCTGTACCCGGGTGCTCGCGGCAAGATTACATTTACGGTGAAGCCGCTGGTGAGTGACCTGGACGGGGTCACGATCAATCTGTCGCGCTTGCTTAAGGTCACGAACATTGTTGGCGTTGTTGGGGACGGGGGAACGCTGGCGCCCGAGGCGGAGGCGCTCCTTGGCTTGATCAAAGGCCACTTACTGTTCTTTACGAGCTGCAAGAACGGGTATTACTCGAATCGTGTGACGAACAGCCAAATCACGATTCAAAAGAAAGAATTTTGTAAAGACGGGAATGTGGCCAATCCAACGAACCAGCCTGTTCCCGTCACGCTGTACTGGGTATGGCCGGAGTACTTCCAGAACTTTGTCCTTACGGGCAACACGAATTACTACAAGAATCTGTTTGCCTCAGCGGGAGACGAGAAGTCTGACTACGGTGCTCTGCAAGCGGACATGAACGAGCATAAAGCGAACTACTTCTATGGCGCGGCAAACGGCAAGAGTGCCGCCGAAGCCCCCACGGTTTCGTCTGACATGTCCTCCAGCGACACCGCCATCTGCTCGGCGCTGTACAACAATGCCGACGAGCAGATCGGCGATAAGGTCGAATACATCCAACTTAGAATTAGCGCTCAGGAGGGCGTGAGCTCATGAGTACCATGCAAACACGCCTCGGCGACGCCCGCAATTGGATAGAAAACCACCGTGCACAGGCCCTTGCGGTCCTGATACTGCTGGCGGCAATCGTTCTTATCATCGGCTTGTCGCTCTCGTGGTTTGTGGGCAGCAAAAGTCTGTCCACGGTGGGCAAGATCCAAACGCCCGCGCAGCTTAAGATCATGGGTCCCAACCAGACGAGCATCGAGCCCATCGAGATTTCGTATGACGAGTCGCGCGGTGATGTGAAAAACTCCAACGGTACCGTGACCGTTCGTCGCGCGTTTTGTGTGCAGAGCGACAATGACAACGATCCCGCTGCCGGCGGTCAAGCGTTTGAGCTGCAGATTGCCAACACAACGAATATCACGGGGCTGACGATCAACGTGTATCACGTGACGGTCAATAATCCGAACGATAAAAACGGCACCGTGGTCGGCCTCGACGGGCTCAACCGCACCTACTCATGGAGCAAGAAGAGCAGCACCCCGATTGAGTTTGCTTTTATCAACCCCGCGGACGGGACAAGTGTGTTGGCTAAAGAGCTTGAGGCAAACGACCCGACGTACGGCTCGTACGTGAATGTCCAGAAAAACGCCCGTCCGCTGTATCGGTACCACAAGTTCGCAGGGAGCGGGCTCGATGGCTGGAATGGCAAAACAGCCAACGCCGCCACGAACTTCATCATCGAATGTACGTGGAATCCAGGCGTTGTGACCGTAAACGGAAAGACAGTCTCCAACGTCAAAGAGACCGACATGGTTTACCTAATTGCTCGCGGCACGAGCAGTAACCAATAAGTAGGGAGGGAGGGGTGCCAGATGCGAAAAGACAAGAAAGAGCAAAATGAAATCGCGAGGCCTGTTGGCAAGCACTTTGCACAGGTAGATGATTCTAAGACAGAGCCTTGCTGCGCGGAGTCGGCGACCCCTACTTCTAAAGCGCGCAAGCGCCTATGGGCGGTTGCGGTGCTACTATGCGCCGTCGCGATTGTGGCGGGCACCTACCTTACCTACACGGCCTTTTTGGCGGGCGACTTCCTTAAGTCGGTCGCTGTCTCGGGCACGTCACAGGCGCTGTTTGCCTCGGACATGCTTACGGGCTACACGAATGAGACGCTGAATGACGAGGGTATTGCCGTCCGAAGCGTCATCGCCGACACGAGTGGGGAAAAATGCTCTTTTACCTTTCGCATTTACAACCATCTGCTGGGCGACAAGAACAAGGTCAACGACAAGGACGTTAACGCGACGCTGAGCGTGACGGCGACGGGTACGACGAAAGCTTGGAGCATAAGCGGTGAGCCTGCGCTGACGGCGAACGGCACGGTCGGCCTTTCCTTCCCTGCCAACAGGGCAACCATGTATACCTATAAGGTTACGTTTTCCAAGGCGGACCTCAACAAAGCATCCTTCACCGTTAAGGCCCAGGTCGGCCCCAATAGCCCTGGCACCAACCTAAAATGGCTCGCCGCCAAGATTGCGCCTTCCGAGCGTGCAGAGGTGACGGCTTCGGGCGTTTCGGGCGAGTGGGTCGACGAGAACTCGGATACCGGCGCTTTTGACGCCTACAACTATCGTGTGACGGTTACGGGCGTTACGACTAAGGTAAAGCTTACGTGGGGAAGCGGGGTCGAGCTCGATCCGTTCTTTAAGCAGAACCACGAGAACGTTGACGTGCAGAAAACCGTCAACGGCGGCTCGGTCGAATATGATGCATCTCCCGGCTCGGAAATTATTACCTTTTACCGAGCGGGCACCGGTAAGCCGACCGGCTGGGATGCCGACGACATCAAAGTTACGTGTTCGGCCGCACAGAACTAGCCGAAGCGATCCGCAAGCATAGATTTTGAGACCCCACGCGGGGCATGAGATAGAACGAGGTAGGATCAGATGAGAACGGCAAAGCGCATAACAACCGCATGCCTGACTGCGATCATGATTTTCCAGGCGCTCGCGCCTTCCACAGAGGTGTTCGCGCAAGAGCTCGACGCCGTTATGGAGGCGTCCGTCTCCGCCGCGCGCGCCGCGGGCAATACTGCCCGCTCCGTACAGGATGCCGTGGCCACCTCGCTGCAAGATGCTGACCAGGCTGCATCTGATGATGCCGCGACGACTCCGGGCGCCGATGCGGGCGCCACCGAGGGCGGCGACGGTTCTACCAACGCTGGCGAATCGCAGGACTCCACGACCGATGGAACCACTAACGGCGATACCCCAACGGAGGGCGACGCATCCCAAGACGATGCGGCTGCCGATGAGGGCGCCGCCGACGAAGATCAGGCGGATGACGCGGACACAGATGCGGCTGCGCAGGCTAGCACCGACCCCGCCATCAAGACCGCTGGTGAGCTTGATGGCGCGCTGGTCGACGGCAAGGTCACCGTGAACGACGCTGGCGAGGTCACGGCCATCACCTTCGGATCCAACGCCGACCTTATCGCCATCTCCAACACCGACCCCGCCATCTACCAGAACGCGAGCATCTCCAAGACCGGCTTGAGCGGCGTCGACTTCGACGTGTGCGGCGCGCAGGCCGTGGGCGACCTGGGCAATCTCGCGTTCCAGGGGTTCGGCAGCGATGCCCACCCCTTCAAGGGTACGCTCGACCTGGGCGGCAGGTCCCTTACCGCCAACAAGACGCTCTTCAACAACATCGAGCTCAACGATAACAACGGCACCGTAAAGCTCACCTGGAAGGGCACCGATGCTCAGCCCATCGTGGCCGCAAAGGTCACGGGCGCGGGCAAGACGCTCAGCGCTGCCATTACCGTAGACAAGCCCGAGAGCGGCGATACGAGCGTCGTCAAGCTCACTTCGCCGCTCGTGGGTGAGGTTACGGGCGAGCTCACGCTTGACGCCACGTATTCGACAAGCGCGAATAGCCCCCTGGCGATTGGCATGCAATCGTCCACGGGCAATCTGGGCCTACTCGCGAACACCCTTACTGCAGGCGCATCTCTTACGATCGCGGGGCTGAATGGCCTGCCGAAGAGCTTCAACGGCACCCCCACCATCGATGCTACGGGCGCTGGTGCCAATGCCGGCGGCCTTATTGGCGAGGCAGGCGAGGGGGCTGCCGTCACCCTTGCTTCGAATGTCGATGTTTCGGCACTGAGCGTCGCGGGTAATAATGCGGCGGGCGGCCTTATCGGTAAGGCGACCAGGCTTACGCTTGCCGTAGATACGGACAACAGCGGAAAAGATGCCTCGGGCAAGGATATCAGTATCAAGCCAGCGCACTCGGTTGGGTCGTCATCAGCCGGTACGTATGCCGGCGGCCTTATCGGTGACGCCTCGTTTGCCAGCGATTTCACTATCGAGAATGGCACCTTCGATTTTGGCGAGGGCGTGGCGCTCAGTGTGGCCAACACGACCGCCGCCCCCTCTGTCGGTGGCCTGTTCGGCGTGCTCGACATCTCGAACGGCGATGTGACCGTAAACGGCGGATTGTATAAAAGCACGCTGCAAAACGGCGCGGACAACAGCAACAACAACGGCGTGCGCGGGAACTACGGCGGCTTGGTGGGCAAGCTGTGGGGCCAGAAATACGGCGACGCACTGCACGCGTTCACGGTGAAGGGTGGCGCTGAGGTGTCGTTTGGCGTGGGCTCTAACGGCAAGCTCGCGTATGCGGGCGGCCTGGTAGGCTACCTTGGTGAAGGCGGCGGGAGCGACAATGTGTCCGCCGTGGTCATCAGTGGCGCAGCGGTGACGTGTGCAACCTCGGGCTACGCCAGCAACAACGGCAAATACGGCGGCGCCGTGGGCGTCGTGGACACCAAAAACGTGCTGGAAGTGCGCGGCCTAACGGTCAAAACCGCCAGCGGCGCTACCATCGGCGGCACAAACGGCGGCTTTGCCGGAGTCGTTGGGTCGTCGTGGCTCGGCATCGTCAAGTTCAGCGGTATCACCGACCTGTCGGATGCCGCCTTCGTGGAAAATGATCACACCGCGCAGCTGATTTATGAGAACTTCAATTCACTGTTTTTTGCTGCCGGTAGCGGAAGCGACAGAGGTGCCACCGTAGGCGGTACCGCGGAATGGCAATACAAGCGTCCCTCTAAGCCGGTCAAGATCGATGACATCTACAGCTACGGCCAGGTTATTCGCCTGGGTGATAGTTTTATTACGCTGAACCCGACGACACACGAGCTGACTCTACCGGCACCGTTGGAACTGACTAACGGCGTCTATGCTCTAGCCTCGCTTGAGGATTTCGCCAAGCTTGCGATTACCTGGCAAACCAACGGCTACTACTCAATGGTCGAAGGCGTTACCGAAAACAATCTGAATGGTTTAAAGTCCTCGACCATTACGGTGAACGGCACAATTGACCTCAAGGGTACAGGCCTGACGGGCTTCACTCAGGACCGCGCAAACGACTCGCAAGTTTTCTCGGGTACGTTGAACGGCGGCGGCACGATCAAGCTTGCTGTCGGTGAGCCTTACGGCATGCGCGGGAACGCCCCTCTGGGCGTCGACGACATCAGTGCCGGCAACGGAAAAATCTACCGTCACGGCCGCCTGGGCTTGTTCGCAGCAATCAACGGCGCAGCCGCCAACAGCGAGACTGTCTCCAACGTCACCATCGCTGGCTCCATGAGGTTCGATAACGGCTCGGCAATCGAGGCTGGATCGCTTGCGGGCGCCATTGCGGGTGGTCTGACGCTGTCTGGCGCAACGTGCGAAACGAATATCGCATGCGATGATACGTTCACCAACGATGTGAACATTGGTGGTATTGCAGGCAGCGTGTCGGCAGCTTCTACGGTTACGTTTAGGGACAGTAGCAAGGCTCAAGCGAGCATCACTGCAACTAAAACGCTTAATGGCAACAGCCGTATTGGCGGCGCCATCGGCTATGTGGGCAATTATGTCTCGACATTCAACGTTACGGGCCTTGAGGTCAGCGGAAAAATCGAGACCGGCAATTGCACCAGCGGCAAGATTGCCCAGGTCGGCGGTCTTATCGGCTGCATCGCACAGAGCACCTATGGGGCTGATGGGGCAATAGCCAACTCGGCCAAAAAGGACGTTAACATTACGGGCCTTTCGTTCAACTCGTTCAAGATGGGAGTCGGAAAGAACGGCGATAAGCTCAATGGCGTGGGCGGTCTCTTGGGTTATAGCTGGGGCAACGCGGTCGTAACTATCGGAGATGACAACATTAACAAGAGTGAAAACTCCTATGCTTTGAAAACGACCAACGCTTCTATAATCGCGACTGTGGATGATTCCAAGGAGCTTGGCGGCCTTGTATACGCAGCCAGCGGTCACTGGATTATCAACAACTACGCCATCGATCTCTCGGGCACAAAGATTAATGCAGGCGCCGCTCAGACGCTCGGCGTTCTAGTTTGCCGCGGCTGCAAGGTGGATGATAAGACGACATATGGCGTCGAGAGCTACCTAGGCCTGTACTTGGAGGACAGGGCTTATTGGGATACCGCCTATAGGGTGCCCACCGGCGAGGGGGCCATCGTTGCGTCGGGCGTAACGTCCTTCGATGAATGGGTTGGCAGCGGTGTAAAACCAAACAACGGCAGCAAGCTCATGGACGCCGACTGGAACACGGTCGTTTCGCTACACACACAGAAAAACAAGCTGGACATGGACGGCGATTCCACAAAAGACAACAGCTACCATAATCGCTCGTCTTTCGGTCGAAGCCAGAATACGAACGGCAATACCCGCTACTTCTACAACCTCGACATAGCCTCTAAGAATTGTGGAGGCGGCTTTAGTGGCAGTCAAATCGATACAGCGGACAAGCTGCTCTTATGGTCTGCTTTCTGCTATGCTCCCGCCGGTATTCGTTCGACAATCGTTCCCGATGGTACGACAGGGCTCGATGATTCCATAACCATAACGGGCACAATCGATTTGGCCGGCTACAGCTACTATCCCACTCAACCGATCGGAGAGGTGACGGTTAATAATGCGGCCATCACCTTCTACTACTCCAAGATCAAGGCCGAGCAGAATGGCAACAAGCTAAACTCCGATGCCACCCAGCACGAGAACATGCACTGCGGTCTTTTTCAAACGGTGGCAGACGGCGATCTCACAGTAAGCAACGTCACTTTGGGTGGTACCGTTGGGCCCGTTATCAATGACGGAAAGAGCTCTACTGACGCTATTGGCGCGGGCGGAAGCTCATCGGGCGCGCTCGTGTGCCGCTACGTGTATGGGTCCAGCGACGGCAATGGCACCAAGATTAGAAAGATCTCAATTGATGATCTTACACTCAACAATCTGATTGTCGACGGCGCCAACAGCGCCACGGACGCTAACGCCTATATGCCTCTGCTCATCAACGAGATGCAGAAGTACGTGAGCCTGAACGCGAAGAATATCAAGACTACTGGGTACACGAGTGGCACCAAGGCGGCTACGTCGCTGTTCGGAAAGCTTGGTGTAGGCAGTGAGGCCGATCAGGTGACGGCGAAGTTTGAGCAAATCAGCTTGCCCAGCCAAGAGAACAATACGATCTTCACCCATGCGAGCCTGCTGGAGAGTTTTGGCTACGGAAGCACGAGCACGGGCTCTGCGGACTACACCTTTACTAAGGCCGATGGCGATGCGGGCAAGGTGACCTACGGATCCGAGATTGATGGGAGTACGGAGTACCCGGGCAAGCAGCTTTGGTATTACGACGAAGCGACGTATGGTGCCGTGAGCGGCTATGTGACGGTTGATGGTAAGAAGGACGGTGACGTCAGGCCTTGGTTCGGTGACTACCTTCCTTATGTTTACAAGGGAAAAGCCGCCGAGGATGGCGTCCAGTATCACGAAATTAAAGTCAACCAGCGCATTCCAAAGCTGGTAATGGGATGTGGTACCTACGGCGATCCTTATTCCGTCACAAACGCGGCGGAGATGAATGCCATTGCCAACTACATTAATAACATGACGGCGCTTGACGGCTGGGAGGTCACCATTGTCGCCGACCAGGGTAGGCTCTGCACTCGCCGCAGCAGCGATCACTCGACCGACAATGAGGTTACGTACGTCTACAAGCAGGCGAACGGTACCGATAATAAATGGGAGAAGAAGACCGGAGACGCGTCGACCAATTCCCCGCAGACGCTGAGCGACGAAACCATGCACCGCTATATGCAGAGCGCGTATTACAGCATCGAGCCTACTGAGGGCAATACGATTACTCTCGACGGCGCATCGTTTGGCGGTTTTGGAAATAGGGCCAACCCGTTTAGGGGCGTCATCGTTGGCAACTTTGGCAGTGATAATAAAAACGCAACCATCAAGATAGAGAATAACGAGGGTTCGCTTCGCGGCCTTATTCCCTATAGTTACGGCAGCGTGGTGCGCGATCTGAATATTCGCTATGTGAACGCGTCGGCGACTATTACTTATTCTGCCAAGGATGCCGACGGCGTTCCGACGGCGTTTTTCGGTGGCGTTGTCGGCTGCATCCTTGGTGGCGATAACATTATCGATGGCGTGGTCGTTAATGGGACGACGGCCGAAAACCCTACAACGGGATTTACCGTCACGGGCGGTGGCGACAAGCCGCATCTTGTTCCCATTGGTGGCTACGTCGGTGCCATTGCGGGTGGCGGCGTGATTTTCCGCAATATGGACAAAAGCGGAAAATCTTCCTGGCGTGCTGGAACTGGTGACAAATCTCGTGGTCTGGGAAAGGGCAACTTTGATCTCTACAACAATCCCTACGTCGGTCGCGTGATTGATGGCTATGCCTTTAGCGAGGGCTGTAAGGTTGAAAACGGTAACGCTAACTACCAGATTAACGAGCTCACAAAAAAAGGAACCCCCTGTGTCACCACCACGGGCACCGACAACAAGTACCTCGGCACTAACGCCGAGGCTCCTGTGACCATGGTGAAAAACGCCCAGGGCCTTTTGGTGCTCTCGGCCATCATCAGCTCGGGTGCGGGTGCTGGCGCGGCACATACCAACTACTCCAATAATGGCGTGTTCCGCGGTTCCAAGGCTTACTGGGGCAGCGATTCGCAAGACCCGGCGATATGCGGCTACCTGTTTGGCAACAAGGAATATGGCAAGGTACGGAATGCTAACTACGCAAATGTGGGCAAGCCTGAGAGTGCTGCCGGCGATTTCGAAATCGCCAAAAACGACGACCAGAAGGCCCCCGGCAAGCAGGGGTGGCACGGCCCGCGCGACCATGATGACGATGTAAATTCGCCCTACCTGGTGGCGTCCTACGCTGCCGACTACCAAACGGGCTATGTGTGCGCGTCGAAATCGATCGGCATGAGCTTGGAGTTCAAGCAGGGCGACACCTACGATATGACCGACTACGGCACGGGGTACGTGGGCCTAAACGGCCGCTACTATTCCAATGCCTGCAATTCGAACCAGCCGGGCACCGACCGCGACCGTATTACGCCGCACGTAGCCACAATCGACGGTAACGGCGCCACCATCACGGTGGGTACCGAAGGCACCGCCTACGGCGTCGTCGAATACGCCGACGACGACTATAAGGTCTCGGGCGTGGGTGGTCTATTCAGCACCGTGATGTTCACCTCCACCAATGTGGGGCAGAGCGTCACCGCGAACGACGGCGCGCAGGTCAAAGACCTCACCTTTAGCAACTGCAACGTAGCGCTCACCTATATCGACACCAACGGCGAAGCCAAACCAGGAGAGGCGCCGAACGACCTTACCGGTGCCGGCCTTTTGGCGGGTGCAACGGCCAACTACGACGACGGCACGTGCGGCATCTACCGCAACGTGCAGATGAAGAACTGCACCGTGTCGGGCGCAAAGAGCGTAGGAGGGCTTCTTGGCAGCTCGGGCCGCGCCAGACGAACTACGAGCGAAGACAGAACCTATATGGTCGAGTTCGGGGACGGGTGGGGCCCCGCGTATCTCTATGACTGCTCATACACTGGCCTTAACGTCACGGGCGAGAAGAATGTCGGTGGCTATGTGGGTACGGTCGCCTCGGCGTGCGGTGTGTGGACAACCGCAGGCACAGGGGTGAGCGAAAGGACCGTTGGCAAAAACTCGACCATAACTGCCACAGGGACAGTGCCCTACGTGGGCGGCGTGCTCGGCTATGTCGAAAGAAGCGATATCTCGGTCAACACCAACATCGGCACCACCACAGCGGCCCAGTCGTCGTGCACGGCAGTCATCTCTGGGGT
The DNA here is from genome assembly GCA_900552735.1 of uncultured Collinsella sp. GTDB lineage: Bacteria > Actinomycetota > Coriobacteriia > Coriobacteriales > Coriobacteriaceae > Collinsella. The sequence continues at coordinate 36,308 of USBA01000001.1, forward strand.
AAACGTGCTAGCCACCGGGTCGAACTCCGATGACCATATGGGCGCCGGCGGCGTGGTCGGACGCGCCCGTGGCGGCGTTATTTCTATGAGCAACGTGCGCATTGATGGCGGAAACGGCACCGAGAACGCCGTCATCGGCGATAAGGCCGGAACGAACAATAGCATCTACAATGCGGGCGGCCTGATTGGTGAGGTTACGAGTAGCGGTAGCCCCAACAAGTACTGGTTCGACGACTGCAGTGTCAAGAATGTCAGCATCGCCGGCACCGGCAAATGCTCGGGCGGGCTTATCGGCTACTTCTTCAGCAATGTGAATATAGCCTGCAACAACATCGCGATCGAGAACGCTACGATTAAGGGTAACTGGAGCGGCGGCCTGCTGGGCGCGAATAACGCGAGTAACAGCGGATCCGTCGTCATCGACGTTACCAACACAAAGGTATCCAACACCACGTTTAGCGAAAGGTCCAGCGGCGGCATTATGGGCGACGGGCGCGGCCAGTTCCATCTGTTAAACGTGCTCATGGACAGCAATAGCTACAATGCGGGCAAAACCCAGGGCGTACTCTTGGGCGAGGTTGACACGGGGGATGGTAAGTACAGCCTTTCCGCAGCGGGCGTGGAAGTAAAGCCCGGTAGTGGCAAGACCACGAGCGACCTGCCGCCGATGGTTTACACGACCAATACGAATACGGCTGCTGTTAACGAGAAAACTTATATTGCCTTCGGCGACTACAACGGCACGGCTGCCGCGCCCAACGAGAACAAAACGCTTTACGGCGCAGGCGATACTGCTACCACGGCAACGAGTCCGTACGTGACCACGAGGCCCGTGAGCACGCTGGCGGTGCGTGCCTCCGACGGCGACACCACCGACCGCTACCTGTTTGGCGACGGCGCCGCCATTGACACCGCGACGACCATCCAAAGCCAAGCGGGTGCCCGCGTTCCCGGCCGCTACACCTACACCAACATCGCCGGCATCAATGATGCCGGCGCATACCAAAACACGAGCACCTATAGCGCGGACAGCTCGCGTAGCACCTATAACGCTAACAACATTACTTCGGACAAGAAGGCCAAAACTGACTTCCCCGTGCTCGTGATTCCGGGCAACGATACCACGACGGTGGAGAGCTACCTGAACATCGTGACCAATGGCGGCTTCTCCGATGCCCGCCGCCTCAACGGCAGCACCGCGCATGTGACCGCCACCGCCGAGGTCTTCTCGCTCGCCGATAACGGCACCTTCGTCAAGGACGTAGCCGCCTCGCAAGCGCCCACGCTCAAGGTGCTCAACAATGGCACGAGCTCTATGGCATTCCGCGCGAGCACCGACTGGGACAATGAGCAGGGGCGCTTCACGCTGCTTACGGTCACCTTTAGCGAGGCCGGCCAGAGCTACCGTGTACAGGTACCCATCATCGTCAAGCGCATGCTCGAGATCGACTTTACCGCCACCTACTCCGAAGGTGCGAACTTCAAGGCTGCCGACTATGCGACAAAATACGACAAGCACGTACTTGTGAGCAGCGGCGACACCATGACCGGCTACCTTACCTGGACCTATGGCAGCGCTCGGGGCAAGCCGGTCGATTACGGCTGGAACACGCTGCTCGAAGCCGGCGGCTCTATGGGTCCGCTCAACAAGAGCATTACCTTCGGTGCCACGCTGCCCGAGGGTACACAGCTCACACTCGTGGACACGGCCAACAACAGCCGCGAATATCACTACACGGTGGGCACGGGCGGCGCGACGTCAGTCAGGCTCACCGAGTTTGTGGACGCTGGCAACAAGGCTTACTACACCGAACCGTGGCTGAGCGAAATCGTGGGCGTGAAGGCCGATGAGGCCAAGGAGGACAAGGACGGCGCTTGGGTCAAGCTCGCCGATGACGAGGTCAAGGACAAGAGCCAGGCCGAACTCGCGAAGATGGCTGGCGCCAAGGTCGATGGCGCGTACTACCGCGCGCGCACTTCTTCCGACGCGACGGGCACGTTCTATACCCTCTCCGTTGATAAGGAAGAGCCCAAGAGCGAAAACTTCTACTTGGTGGTGCGCACGCCGGCGGGGTCCGTGGGCGTCAACGGCTACACCGCCACCACGGTGGACACGAGCCTCAACGAGCACATCAACTACCTGCTGCGAGGCAAGAAAGCAGCCGACGGCAAGGCTGCCGAGGATGGGCACCAGAATACGCCCTCGACCTATAGCGTGGCATCAAACTACACGCACAGCCTCGTTGACAACAAGCGTAACCTCGTCGACAACAGGGACAGCATCAGCCGGATGGAGCTCAAGGAAGCCACCTATTCGCTTTCCATGAACGTGAGCGACACCGTGACGTTTGACTCGAGCCAGCAATACACGAGCTCTGACGCGCTGTATTATCAGCTCGATTCGTCGCTTGTCACCTATCACGATGGCGTCATCGCGGGCTCGGTAGGATACCCCACGGGCACGCAGGGCACGTATGAGTTCTACGTTAAGGTGGGTGATAACTACTACACCTGGGGCGGGTCGGGTTGGAGTCTGGCCGGCACGAAGGAGACCCCAGTGGTGTCGGGCCTTAGTTGGACTGCGAACGGTGGCGACATGTCACTGGTGCTTGCCGATGCTGAGGGTAATCCCATCGACATGTCGGGCCTGCGCGAGATCGCCAAGAACCATGTCAACGCCTTCACCGTTACCATGAGGGCCGCGCTCACCATGACGGAGCCTGCCTGCCAGGCGGGTATCGTGGCCTCGCAGAACAGCGGCACCGACCGCTACACCAAACCCAACTACCGCGCGTACCTTTCCACGCATGCCGACACGCTCAGCACCAGTAGCAACTCGGCATACAACGATGGCGGCGCCGGCTACTACCGTATGGATGTGGGCTCATCGACCATCGCGCTCGAGGCGTCTAAGAAATCCCAGTTGGGCATCAACATCGATGACCTCAAGTCCGCTGACGGCGAGATCGCTCTGGTGGGTACCTACGACCTGAGCAAGCTCACGGGCGCCGAGGCTAAGATCGACGCCGCAAGCACGGTGACCTACACGCTGAGCCTGGAGCAGCGGCAAGATAATGGCGGCTATGCTCCGGTCGGCGATATCTCGAACTACATTACGGTGCTCGGCAGCGATTACCTAGGCACGGGTGCGGCATCCGCCGACGGCAACAGCTATGTGTTCACCGACACCAAGACCAACGGCGCGTTCCTCACGCGCGACGGCAACAGCCTTGCCTTTAAGCATGCCTTCCGCGTTAAAGTGAATACGAATGTTGAGGGTGAGAACCAAACTTACGCAAACTACCGCTTGGTGCTTACGGCCAATATTATGACCGGCAACGTTGTCGACGACACACCGGTCAACGTTAGCAACCTTGATGGCTATTCGCACTCCGACTACGTGACGTACACGCTAGCGCGCATCAACACCGAGGGCATTCGGCACGAGACGAAAACCAACTAGCTACGCGAGGGGCGGCAACCACCCGGTTGCCGCCCTTTTTCTTACGGGCTTTAGCCTGTGCGGGGCGCGCAGCGCGCCGCATCAGAAACCACCCGCTATGCGGGTGGGGCCAAACGGC
>USBA01000002.1 GCA_900552735.1 uncultured Collinsella sp.
TTGGTCTCGGGGCGCACACTGGGCGAATCGTGCACGGTGCGCGAGACCGTCTGCTCCGAGACGCCCGCTAGGCGCGCCACGTCTTTGACGGATACCGATTTTTTAACAGCGGCCATAGGTCGATCTTTCTATGTCAACGATGCCATTGGTGGCACCTTGCGCAGTCATTTTTACCGCCTTCAAGTATATCCAACGCCTCCCCCACCATACGCTCACCACCCAAAACCTACCGTTCACCGACATTTTTGCTTCCCCGAACGGCTTTTGTCGCCCAAATGTTAACGTTGCCATTATGCAAACACAGAGCCACCGGGCGGCTCAAACGTTTACGCGTAAGGAATCGACGGTTCGCAGGCACAGGAACCACCGGTTCGCTTCTTTTTTGTGTCACAAAATGGCAACGTCAACATTTTGGCAACCGAATGTCAAAAGCTACCATCGTTGCTAACCCACCGACTCTTAGGAGCTTTGCATGGAGCAACTCATCGCCATCATCGAAAAGGGCCAGCCCTTTTTCAACGCGATCGCCCGCAACAAGTACCTCAAGGCGATCCGCGACGGCTTTATCTCCGTCATCCCCATCATCATCTTCTCGTCCATCTTTTGCCTGGTAGCCTCGGTCCCCAACATCTGGGGTTTCTACTGGCCCGATGACATCAACAACGCCCTGTGGAAGTGCTACAACTACTCCATGGGCATCCTGGCCATCGCCTGCGCCGCCACCACGGCCAAGCACTTCGCCGACGCCCAGAACCGCGATCTGCCCAAGAACAACCAGATCAACTTCATCTCGTGCATGTGCGCGGCCATCATCGGCTTCTTGCTCCTTTCGAGCGACACCATCGCCACGGACGCCGCCAGCGGCTTCAACACCACCTACCTTGGTTCCAAGGGCCTGCTGACCGCTTTCATCGCTGCGTTTGTGACCGGCATCATCTACAAGTTCTTCATTAAGCGCAACATCACCGTCAAGATGCCCGAGCAGGTTCCGCCCAACATTTCGCAAACCTTTAAGGACATCATCCCCTTCTCCGTCTGCATCACCGTCTTTTGGGTTTTTGACATCGTCTTCCGCGCTGCTTTTGGCTTCTGCTTTGCCCAGGGCGTCATCCAGGTGTTCCAGCCCCTGTTCACCGCTGCCGACGGCTATATCGGCCTCGCTGTGATTTACGGCGCCATGAGCCTCTTCTGGTTCGTGGGCGTCCACGGCCCCTCGATCGTCGAGCCCGCCATCGCCGCCGCTCTCGTTGCCAACATGACCGACAACCTGGCTGCGTTCCAGGCTGGCCAGCACGCTTCCGCTGTCCTGACCCAGGGTGCCCAGTACTTCGTCGTCTGCATGGGCGGCACCGGTGCCACGCTCGTCCTGGTCTTTATGTTCTGCTTCCTAGCCAAGTCCCAGGAGATGCGCGCCGTCGGTAAGGCCGCCATCGTCCCCGTGTGCTTTGCCGTCAACGAGCCGCTGCTGTTCGCCGCGCCCATCGTGCTCAACCCCGTCTTCTTTGTCCCGTTTGTCTTTGCCCCGATCGCTAACATCTGGATCCTCAAGATCTTTATCGACTTCTTGGGCATGAACGGCTTTATGTACACCCTGCCCTGGACTGTCCCCGGCCCCATCGGCACCATCATGGGCCTGGGCTTCCAGCCGCTCGCCTTTGTGATGCTCGCCCTTATCCTGGTCGTCGACTTCGTTCTGTACTACCCGTTCTTCCGTGCCTACGACGCCCAGAAGTGCGCCGAGGAGGCCGAGATTTCCGAGGAGGAGCTCGCCGCCAAGAACGCCGAGAAGGCCGCCAAGCTCAACGATGCCTTCCAGGGCAAGGCTGACGCCAAGAGCGTTGCCGCCGGCGCTGCTGCCGAGGCCGTGAAGTCCGACGCCCCCGCCGCTACCGCAGCACCCGCCGCCGAGGCAACGACCGCCAGCGACCTCAATGGCAAGCGCGTGCTCGTGCTCTGCCAGGGCGGCGGCACCTCGGGCCTGCTCGCCAACGCGCTGGCCAAGGCCGCCAAGGAGCGCGGCATCAATCTTGAGACCGCTGCCGAGGCCTATGGCAACCACGTGGACATGCTCCCCGACTTCGATCTGGTCGTCCTGGCCCCGCAGGCCGCAAGCTACCTGGCCGACCTGCAGAAGGACTGCGAGCGCGTGGGCAACAAGTGCGTCGCCTGTCGCGGTAAGCAGTACATCGAGCTCTCCCAGAACGGCGATAAGTCTCTCGCCTTCGTCTCCGAGCAACTCTCGAAGTAAGTAACGCTCAGGGCCAGCCGACCATCCACAGCCGGCTGGCCCTTCGATTTAGACGATTGGATCATCATGTCCGTTAACCCCGCCAGCGTCACCAACCCGCCCGCGCAGTTTCCCGAGGACTTTGTCTTTGGCGGCGCCACCGCTGCCTACCAGGTAGAGGGCGAGACCCGCACCCACGGTAAGGGCAAGGTTGCCTGGGACGACTTCCTGGAGGCCCAGGGCCGCTTCTCCCCCGATCCCGCTTCCGACTTCTACAACCAGTACCCCGTCGATCTGGAGCTGTGCGAGGAGTTCGGCATCAACGGCATCCGCCTCTCCATCGCCTGGAGCCGCATCTTCCCCAACGGCACCGGCGAGATCAACCCCGAGGGTGTCCAGTTCTACCACAACCTGTTTGCCGAGTGCCACAAGCACCACGTCGAGCCGTTCGTCACGCTGCACCACTTCGACACGCCGCTCCCCCTCTTTGAGAAGGGCGACTTCCTCAACCGCGAGACCATCGATGCCTTTGTGGACTTTGCCACCTTCTGCTTTAAGGAGTACGCCGACCAGGTGACCTACTGGTTCACCTTTAACGAGATCTGGGCCGACGCCTCCAACACCTACATCGAGGGCACCTTCCCCGGTGGTGTTAAGGCGCATCTGGCAGAAGCCTTCCAGTGCGAGCACAACATGATGCTCGCCCACGCCAAGGCCGTGCTCGCCTTCCACAATGGCGGCTTTAAGGGCAAGATCGGCGTTATCCAGTCGTTGGAGTTTAAATACCCGCTCAACGAGAATGACCCTGCCGACATCAAGGCCGCCAACAACGAGCACGTGCTGCAGAACCAGTTCCTGCTCGACGCCACTTTCCGCGGCGACTACGCGCCCGACACGCTCGAGTGCGCCAACCGCCTGGCTGCCGTCTCGGGCGGCACCATCGAGATTCTGGACGAGGACCTCGAGATTATGCGCGAGGCTGCGCTCTACAACGACTACCTGGGCGTTAACAACTACCAGTGCCGCTTCCTCAAGGCCTATGACGGCGAGAACGACCTGCACCACAACGGTACGGGCGAGAAGGGCACCGGCCGCTGGCGCGTCAAGGGCATTGGCGAGCACGTGAACAAGCCCGGCATCCCCACCACCGACTGGGACTGGATCATCTATCCCGAGGGCCTGTTCGATCTGCTCGTCTACATTAAGCAGCGCTATCCCAACTACAAGCAGATCTTCATCACCGAGAACGGCATGGGCTACAAGGATCCCTACAAGGACGGCTTTGTGGACGACCAGCCCCGCATCGACTACATCGAGCAGCACCTGCGCTGGCTGCTCAAGGCCATGGAGGTCGGCGTCAACGTGGGCGGCTACTTCCTGTGGAGCCTGCAAGACCAGTTCTCCTGGACCAACGGCTACAACAAGCGCTACGGCTTCTTCTACGTAGACTTTGAGACCCAGAAGCGCACGCCCAAGGCAAGCGCCTACTGGTACAAGCACGTGGCGCAGACCCGTCGTCTGGACTAGTGGCTGGCGGGGTTGCCCGCTCACACAACCTGTCCCCATTTCTCAGCCGGGGGCGGCACGTCACACGGCGCGCCGCCCCCGGTCTTTTTGTTTTTGGGCTGGTCGGGAGCCGTTTGTCTCGATCTGTAACATCTAGCCGAGTTTTTTGGTCCTAGCTGTTACAGATTGAGACGAACAGGATTACTCTTTCCGAAGAATCTAAATCTGTAACGCGTAGCCCGCTTTTGACCGTCTACCTGTTACAAATCGAGACAAACGGAGTAGGACCTAACCCCGTATGTCCCTAACAGTCGAGCGTTCGACCAGCGTACTCGGCACATGAATCGCCTCGATAGACGAGCTCTCTCCAATCGCCGCCTCAAACGCAAGCTTACCGACACCGCGCAAATCAAATCGCAGCGTCGTCAGCCGATTGTGAGGAACAAGTCCCTCGAGTGCGTCGTCGATACCAACCACGCTCACGTCGTCGGGCACGGACAGGCCCGCGTTCTCGAGCGCGGCGATAACGCCCAGCGCCATCTGGTCATTTGCCGCAAGCACGGCAGTCGGCGCCTGCGACCCGCCGGCAAGCACCTCGGCCGCAATCCGCTCGCCCATGGCGTACCCACTGTCCGCACTCCAATCGCCACGCAGCATCGGAGCGGCATCGACATGAGCACGACCCAGCGTATCGCGCCAACCGGCCTCACGAAAACGCGAGGAAATCGAGTTTTCCGGACCCGCCACAAACCGCATATTCGAGTGACCATGTTCCAGCAGATAATTGGTCAACAGCTCGCACGAACCATACTGGTCGGAGTCGATCGTCGTGCAGCGCGGATGCGCATACATGGACAGGATGACCGTTCGCACTCCCGGCTGGGGAACAAACTCCTCAAAATCGGGAGCCATGCGGTTCATGTTGAGAATCATGCCGTCGACGGGTCGCTCGACCATGCGGCGCGAGGCATCGGCAAGTGTATAGGGCTTGTCGCCGCCCATCTCGATCATAGTGACGGCAAAATCGTGCTCGCGCGCCGCTTGCATGATACCCTCGAGCGTCGCCAGGTTACCGACACGTGTGATGTTGTACATGCACAGGCCAATAGAACGATACGACCCGCCGCGCAACGCCGCTCCAGCAAAATTGGGACGAAAGCCCAGCTCTTCCATGGCGGCCAGCACACGCTTGCGCGTCTTTTCCGTCACGTTAGGCATACCGTTGACCACGCGAGACACAGTCTGGCGGCTCACGCCAGCGAGCGCCGCAACCTCTGCCGCGCTCGCCGAATGACCATTCCTTGTCTGCCGAGCCATGCCTTCCACGCTAACCTGCTTCCCAACTATTCCCCGCGCCCATGGCGCATCGTACATACATTGATAACGTGCTCATGATACCCGAGCCATATACCACAACATGAAAACTTCTGTCAATCAAAACCGCTTACCGAACAAATACAACCGTTCGCGGCTGTTTGAAGTTGTTTTGTTTCTATACATCCCAGCCGGATGTTAACGTGCTCATTGTCAAATGTTCACGTGCTCATTTTGGTTCTAATCATTTTAAGATAGTGTTTATCGGGCTTTTTCACCGCTGAACGCTAACCAGGGAGCCTCCTGAGCGCAAACGCACAATATCGAACAGCGAGACGAGAGGGTGTATGCATATGTCTTTGCTAAACCGCGTACAGCAGCTGCCGAAGGGCTTTGTTTGGGGCGCCGCAACCGCCGCGTACCAAACGGAAGGTTCCACGAAGGTGGCAGGCAAGGGTAAGACCATGTGGGACGATTACCTTGTCGCCCAGGGTCGCTTTTTGCCCGACCCGGCCAGTGATTTCTACAACCGCTACGAGGAGGATATCCGCCTTTCTGCCGAGCATGGACTCAACGCCATCCGTGTGTCCATCGCCTGGACCCGCATCTTCCCCAACGGCGACGATGCCGAGCCCCTCGCCGAGGGCGTTAAGCACTACCACGAGCTGTTCGCCTGCTGCAAAAAGTATGGCGTCGAGCCCTATGTGTCCCTGCATCACTTTGACTCCCCCGCCGCCCTGTTCAACCAGGGCGACTGGCTCAACCGCAAGACCGTCGACGCCTATGTGCGCTATGCCGAGTTCTGCTTCCGCGAGTTCCGCGAGGTCAAGAATTGGTTCACCATCAACGAGCTCATCAGCCTCTCGCACTCCCAATACATCCAAGGCAACTTCCCGCCCAACCATCACTTTGATGTGACGAGCGGCATCCAGAGCCAGCACAACGAGCTCGTTGCCCACGCCCGCGCCGTCAACCTGTATAAGGATCTTGACGAGACCGAGCACCTGGGCGGACGCATTGGCATGGTCAACGTCCTGACGCCGGCATATCCTGCCACAGACTCGCCCGCCGACCAGCACGCCGCCGACCTGTACAACGCCTTCTACACCGACTTCATCATGGACGGCGCCTTCCTGGGTCACTACTCCGCGCGCACCCTCTCACTCATCAACGAGATTCTGCGTGCCAACAACGCCACGCTTACGGTTGAGGACAGCGACATGGAGGAGCTCGCCAAGGCGGCGCCCCGCAACGATATGTTCGGCCTCAACTACTATCAGTCGGCGTTTATCGCCGCCTACGATGGCGAGTCCACCAACAGCTTTAACGGCACCGGAGACAAGGGCACCTCGTGCTTTAAGTTTAAGGGCGTCGGGCAGCAGGTCGATATGCCGGGTATCCCCACCACCGACTGGGATTGGCTCATCTACCCGCAAGGCCTCTACGACACGCTCAAGCACATCAGCGCCACCTATCCCAACCTCCCCGTCATCTATATCACCGAAAACGGCCTGGGCCACAAGGACCCCGAGCCCGACGCAAACGGCATCGTCGCCGATCCCGAGCGCATCGACTTTGTCGACCAGCACATGGAGAAGGTGCTCCAGGCGCGTGCCGAGGGCGTCGACGTCCAGGGCTACTTTATCTGGAGCCTGCAGGACCAGTTCTCGTGGGCCAATGGCTATAACAAGCGCTACGGCCTGTTCTACATCGACTTCGACACGCAAAAACGCTACATCAAGCAGTCGGCACTCTGGTACAAGGAGCTCGCCGACACTATGGCGGACGCGCAGTAGCGCATCGCCTCGCTTTCCCCCGAGGGGGAGCGGCCCCATGCGATACAAACCCAGCCGCTCCCCTCTCTCCCCCTGGGACCGACCCCGCCTGCACCCGGGCTTTTAGCAAGCGGGAGACCATATAGGTTTTCAACGTCCATGCCATTAAGATTTCATGCAAAGAGGAGCGTGAACTATGGAATCGATCGTTAAGTTCTTGGAGAAAGGTCAGCCGTACTTCGACAAGGTCTCTAAGAACATCTACCTTCAGGCCATTAAAGACGGCTTTTTGGCAGCAATGCCCATCATCCTGTCTTCTTCTGTCTTCCTGCTTATTTCGACCCTGCCGGGCGTTGTCGCCACGGTCGGCGGCTTTACGCTGCCCGACTGGTGGAACGTCGACGTCGTGAACTTCTGCAACAAGGTTTACAACTTCACGATGGGCGTCGTGGGCATCATGGTCGCCGGCACCACCGCAAGCGCGCTGACCGGCTCCAAGAACCGCCGCATGCCTGCCGGCAAGGCTATCAACGCCACGAGCACCATGGTCGCCGCCATGTGCGCTATGCTCATCTTGGCCGTTACCCAGACGAGTGCCAAGATCGACGGCGCCGATGTCTCGGTGTTCTTTACCGACAACATGGGCACCAAGGGCCTGCTGAGCTCCTTTGTCGCCGCATTTGCCACGGTCAACATCTATGCCTTCTGCATTAAGCGAGACATCACCATCAAGCTGCCCAAAGAAGTCCCCGGCGCCATCGCCCAGAACTTCCGCGACATCTTCGCCTTCAGCTTCTCCATCCTGTTTGTCGCCATCATCGACGTTATCTGCCGCACCTGCTTGGCCGTCCCGTTTGCCAACGTCATCTCCACGCTGGTGAGCCCGCTGTTCGCCGCTGCCGATTCCTACGCCGGCCTCGCCCTCATCTGGTTCATGATCCCGCTGTTCTGGTTCATGGGCATCCACGGCCCCTCGGTCGTTAAGCCTGCCCTCAACGCCGCGCTGTTTGGCAACATCACCACCAACCTCGCCACGCTGCAGGCCGGCGGTCACCCCGCCCTCGCCCTGACCGAGAACTTCGGTAACTACATCGGCGAACTCGGCGGCACCGGCGCCACGTTCATTGTCCCGATCATCTTCCTGCTCTTTATGCGCTCCAAGCAGCTCAAGGCCGTCGGCAAAGCCTCTGTCGTACCCGTGATGTTCGCCGTCAACGAGCCGCTGCTGTTCGCCGCGCCCATCATCCTCAACCCGTACTTCCTGATCCCGTTCCTGTTTGCCCCCGTGGCCAACGTCCTCATTGGTAAGTTCTTCATCGACTTTTTGGGCATGAACGGCTTTATCTATGCCATGCCGTGGGCACTCCCCGGACCGATCGGCACCTTCATCGACACCAACTTCCAGCCGATCTCTCTGGTCCTGGTTGTCGTCCTGCTGGTCGTTGACTTCTTGATCTACTACCCGTTCTGCAAGGCCTACGACAACGTCCTGTGCAAGCAGGAGGCCGAGACCCTGGCCGAAGAAGAGGCCGAGGAGACCAAGACCGTCAAGACCGCTGACGCCCCCGCCGTTGAGGCTCCTGTTGTCGAGACCGCTTCTGCCACTGAGGCCTCCGCAGCTCCGTCCGCCCTTAAGGGCAAGGATCTGAGGGTTCTGGTTCTGTGCGCTGGCGCCGGCACCTCTGCACTGCTCGCCAACGCGCTTAAGGAAGGCGCCGACGAGCTGGGCATCGACATTACCGCCAACGCCGGTGCCTACGGCAGTCACTACGCCATCATGGACCAGTACAACGTCATCGTCCTGGCTCCGCAGGTTCGCACCTATTACAACGAGATGAAGGCCGACACCGACCGCCTGGGCATCACGCTGCTGTCGCCCAAGGGCAAACAGTACATCGACCTCACTAAGGATCCCAAGGGTGCCGTCGCCTGGATCGAGGAAAACCTCGAGGCATAAGACGCTGACACCACCTGCCGCTCGCAGACAATAAATGGCCCGTGCATCGATGTGTGATGCGCGGGCCATTTTGTTTAGATCGCACCCGTCCTCCTGTTCATCTCAATCTGTAACATCTAGCCGAGTTTTCGGGTCCCACCTGTTACAGACTTAGACGAGCAGGCCGAGCACGTCTACGCCCGCAAATCCCGCACGCTCGCGCGCTCGACCAACACACCCGAGACGAGCGTACGGCTTCTGGAGCTCGGGGCTTCCAGACCTGCGACGACCTCGTTAAGTGCACGGATGCCCAGCTCGCGGTGGCGAAACTTCACCGACGTCAGAATCGAGTTGGGAATCGTCTTGTAGAGCTCATCGTCGAAGCCGATCACGGACACGTCGTCGGGCACGCTGAGCCCTTTGTCACGTAGAGCCATCATCACGCCGTTTGCCATGCAGTCGTTAGCAGCGAGGACCGCCGTGCAATCGGGTTTATCGGCAAGCACAAGGCCCGCGGCATAACCACTATCCGCATTCCAATCGCCTTGCAGAGGCGCGGGCGGCTCAATGCCACGTGCCTCGAGTGCCGCACGCCAACCTTTCATACGGCACTGGCTCGACAGCGACTCTTTCTTACCCGAAACGAAGTACACGTTCTTGTGACCATGATCCAAGAAGTACTCGCACGCCATGCGCGCACCACCCTCTTGATCGTCACTGACGGTAGAGCAGGTAGGATGCTCCATCGGTGTGATAATCACCGTCTTGAGGTCTTTCGGCGCCTCAAAGGTATCAAAGTCATCGACCATCTGACGCAGGTTGAAGATCATGCCATCAACAGGCAGCTGCGACATCCTGCGCGCCGCATCGGCAAGGGTCATCTTCTCCCCTGCGCGCTTCTTAATCATCGTGAGCGCAAAGCCGCGTTCCTCGGCGGCATCGGCGATACCGTCAATCATGTCCACGGCACCGCCCGACAAGTGGAACAGCACGACGCCGATGCACCCGTAACGGCCCAACTTGAGCGAACGCGCGGCAAAGTTGGCTCGAAACCCGAGCGCCTCCATGGCCGAATGAACCTTATCGCGTGTCGACTCTCGCACGCTATCGGGCTCGTTGATCACACGAGACACCGTCTTGAGGGAGACACCTGCGGCAACCGCTACATCGTTCATTGAGACGTTTTTCTTGTCCATCGTTGCCACTGCTTCTCCCGTCGGTTTCGTATCGCTTGTTTTTTGCGTTCTAGCATACACTACCTGCTCAATTCTCGAATCAACCGTTTACCGGACAATATCGACCGCTCACGCGTAAATCCTTGTTGCTCTTCCAAAAATGTCTTACGTTGTCATTAACGAAATGACAACGTTGTCATTTCGTAACGCCTTCCTTACGCAGGAAGGTTTCCGGGCAGTCCTGACCATCCATCGACGACCAGTTCCATCCACATGCATCGCGCATCAAGTAGCAAAGGAGCTCTATGGACGCCATCGTAAAGATGCTCGAAAAGCATCAACCGTTCTTTGAGAAGATCTCGAGGAACATCTATCTCCAGGCCATCAAGGACGGATTCCTTGGGTGCATGCCCATTGTCCTCACCTCTTCGATCTTCCTGCTCATCGCCACGCTCCCCGGCGTCGTTGGCGTCACGCTTCCCCAGCCGCTCATCGACTGGTGCAACAAGCTGTACAACTTCACCATGGGCGTCATGGGCATCATGGTTGCCGGCACCACCGCCAAGAACTTCACGGCTTCCATGAACCGTCGGATGCCCGCCGGCAAGGTGCTCAACGACGGTTCCACCATGGTGGCCGCCCAGTGCAGCATGCTGCTGCTCGCAGTCACGCAGTTCACCACCAAGTTCAACGGCTCCGAGCTTTCGGTCTTCGATTGCACCAGCATGGGTACGCGCGGTCTGTTCTCGGCCTATATCGCCGCATTCATTACCGTGTGGGTTTATAAGTTCTGTGTCTCGCGCGATCTGACCATTAAGCTGCCCAAGGAGGTCCCGGGCGCCATCGCTCAGAACTTCCGCGACATCATCCCCTTTGGCGGCGCCGTCATCATCTGCGGCATCATCGATGTCGTCGTGCGCAACCTCATGGGCGTTCCGTTCTCCGAGCTGCTTATCAAACTGCTCTCCCCGCTCTTTACCGCTGCAGAAACCTATCCTGGCCTTATCCTTATCCAGGCAGCCACCGCGTTCTTCTGGTTCATCGGCGTCCACGGCCCCTCGATCGTCCAGCCGGGCATCGACCCCATCCGTCTTGCCAACCAGGCCGAGAACCTGCAGGTTCTGCTGGCCGGTGGCCACCCCGCCCACTCCCTCACCTTTAACATGTCGCTCGTGGGTGAGTTCGGCGGCACCGGCGCCACGTTCATCGTGCCGCTTCTGCTGATTCTCTTTATGAAGTCCAAGCAGCTCAAAGCCGTCGGCAAGGCCTCGATCATTCCTGTTGCCTTCGCCGTCAACGAACCGCTGCTCTTTGGCGCGCCGATGATCCTTAACCCCTACATGCTCATCCCCTTTGTTGCCGCCGGCTGCGTCAACGTGAGTGTTGCCAAGTTCTTTATCGATAACGTGGGCATGAACGGCTTCTCCTTCGTGGTGCCTTGGGCTACCCCTGCCCCCATCGGCATCTTCATCACCACGAACTTCCAGCTTATCGCCCTGGTGTTTGTCGCGATCATTATCTTGCTGGACGCCATCATCTACCTGCCGTTTTTGAAGGCATACGATAAGCTGCTCTGCGACCAGGAGGCCGAGCGCGCCGCCGAGCTGGGTCTTGAGTCCGATGGTGCCGCTGCCATCGCCTCCAACGCCTCTGCGCCCGCTGTCGAGCAGACTACCGCTTCCGTCGAGACGACCGCCGCTGCCACCGACAGCAAGCCTGCCGCCGAACAACCCGAGCCTGCCGCCGATGCATCCGCCAAGAAGGATGTCGACGGTCTGAAGGTCCTCGTCCTGTGCGCCGGCGCTGGCACCTCCGCCATGCTCGCCAACGCCATTAAGGAAGGTGCCGCACAGACCGGCGAGAACATCGCCTCCTCTGCAGGTGCCTATGGTCAGCACACCGCCATCATGGATCAGTACGACGTTATCGTGCTCGCTCCGCAGGTTCGCAGCTACTACAACGACATGAAGGCTGACACCGATCGCCTGGGCATTAAGCTGCTCGCCCCGCGCGGCAAGGAATATATCGACCTTACCCGCGACCCCGCTGGCGCCATCAAGTGGCTCCGCGAGAACCTCGACTAGCTCCTCCCTCTGTTGGTGCCCGGATCCCCAGTTCGGGCACCTCCCCCTATTCGTATCCCACAGAAAGGATGACTCATGACCAACCCCATGCAGTTCCCCGACGGCTTTGTGTTTGGCGGCGCCACCGCTGCTTACCAGGTTGAGGGCGAGACCCGTACGCACGGCAAGGGCAAAGTGCCCTGGGACGATTTCCTGGCTGCTCAGGGTCGCTTCTCCCCCGACCCCGCAAGCGATTTCTACAACAAGTACCCGGTCGATATCGACCTGTGCCAGCGCTTCGGCATCAACGGTATCCGTGTCTCCATCGCCTGGAGCCGTATCTTCCCCAACGGCACTGGTGAGATTAACCCCGAGGGTGTTGCCTTCTATCACGAGCTCTTTGCCACCTGCAATAAAGCCGGCGTTATCCCCTATGTCACGCTCGATCACTTTGATACGCCCGAGGCCTTTTACCAGAACGGCGGCGAGGGCTTCCTGACGCGCACGACGATCGACGCCTTTGTCGAGTACGCCAAGTTCTGCTTTGCCGAGTTCACCGAGGTCAAGCACTGGTTTACCTTTAACGAGATTCCCGCGACCGCCGAGGGCAGCTTTATCGTCGGCAACTGGCCGCACGGCGAGAAGTATCGCCTGGACAAGGCCTTCCAGCTCATGCACAACATGATGGTGGCCCATGCCAAGGCCGTCGTCGCCTTCCACGAGGGCGGCTTTGAGGGCGAGATCGGCATTGTCCAGAACCTGGAGCCCAAGTATCCCCTCGATCCCAACAGCGCTGCCGACTGCGAGGCAGCTCGCATGGCCGATGTCATCAACAACCGCTGGGTACTCGACGCCACCTTCCGCGGCCACTATGCAGCCGACACCATGGAAGCCGCGACCAAGCTGGCCCATATCGCCGGCGGCGAGCTCGACGTCCGTGACGAGGACATCGCCGCGCTGACCGCCGCGCTCCCCTACAACGATTGCCTGGGCGTCAACACCTACAAGTGCCAGTTCCTGCGTGCCGCCGAGGGCGAAAACGACATCAACCACAATGGCACCGGCGACAAGGGCTCCTCGCGCTGGTTCCTCAAGGGCGTGGGCGAGTCATGCGTGCGCGAAGGCGTTCCCACCACCGATTGGGACTGGATCATCTATCCCGAGGGCCTGTACGACCTACTGCTCCGCATTAAGAACGATTACCCCAACTACAAGAAGATCTACATCACCGAGAACGGCATGGGCTATAAGGACGACTTCGAGGACGGCTTTATCGACGACGCCCCTCGCATCGACTACATGCGTCAGCATCTCGCATGGATCCTCAAGGCAATCGACGGCGGCGTGAACGTCGACGGCTACTTTGTGTGGTCGCTGCAGGACCAGTTCTCCTGGACCAACGGCTACAACAAGCGCTATGGTCTGTTCTACATCGACTTTGAGACCCAGAAGCGCTATCCCAAGGCGAGCGCGTACTGGTACAAGAACGTCGCGGAGACCGGCCTGCTCATGGCCTAGTTTCCACCGCATACCCCCTGTCGGCCGCATGCGAATCCCTCCGCGGGTTCGCATGCGGCCTTTTTGTTTTTTGGTGAGCCCGAGCGGATCATTCGTCTCGATCTGTAACATCTAGCAGGGATTTTCGGTCCTAATTGTTACAGATTGAGACGAACGCGCAGGCCGGTCCGAATAATCTAAATCTGTAACACCTAGCCCACTTTTGACCATCTACCTGTTACAGATCGAGACAAACGCACAGGTCAATCCGCTCAATCTCGATCTGTAACATCTAGCCGAGCTTTTCGGTCCCAGTTGTTACAGATTGAGACAAACGGAATCGGCCAGGCAGAAAATCTAAATCTGTAACATCTAACGAGCATTTGATCGCCTAGTTGTTACAGATCGAGACAATCAGATGGTCAAATCCTCACTTTCCAGGCAGCTACGAAGCGCTCCTCTTTCTTAATTATTATCGGCATCACGAACACGCTTTCGGTATCTTTTAATGCCAAAATGATACCGAAAGCGTGTTCGAGAATACGGATAATTCCATGCGTTAGCCCAATCAAGCCCCAGGCTTACAAACTCCGTTATTGTTCAGAATGCCAATGCATTCGCGTTTGCGCGTCATTTCGCGTCACTTTGACGCGCAAAATGACACGCAAATTTTTTCGTGTCATAATTTTGACGCGTAAAATGACGTGTAAAATTTTTACGTGTCATTTTTCACGTCAAATTGAAGCGAAACGGAGCATCACAATGCAAGAATCCAAAGATCTTGAATTCAAGGAATGCGTCACCAATTCGTTCCTTAAAACCGTCTCCGCTTATGCAAATGGCACGGGAGGACGCGTTCTATTTGGAATTAACGACGACGGAGAAGCCGTTGGCCTCGATGACCCCAAGCAGACCTGCCTGGATATCGAAAACAAGATTAACGATTCGATCATCCCCCAGCCCGATTACTCCCTAAAGATCGACGAGCCCGATGCAACCGTGGAGCTTACGGTCTTTCCCGGCAGATCGAAGCCTTACCTATACCGCTCGAAGGCATACAAGCGCAATGACACCGCGACCATTCCAGTTGATACCCTAGGCCTTTCGCGTCTTGTACTCGAGGGTCAAAACCTCTCCTTTGAGCAGCTCCCGGCAAACAAACAAGATTTATCTTTCACCGTTTTAGAGAATCGCCTAACAGCAAAACTTTCGCTTCAGTCATTCACAACCGATACTCTCAAAACCCTTGGCCTGCTTGATGAAACCGGAACCTACAACAACGCGGCAGAACTGCTCGCGGACGAGAATGGCTTCCCGGGTATCGACATCGCAGTGTTTGGTGAAACTATCAACCTCATTAAGCAGCGCAAGACTCTTGAACATGCATCCGTTCTAGCGGAAATTGACGGAGCCCTTGAGCTTTTCGAAGCCCAGTACTGCTACGAAGAGATCCAGGGGATGGAGCGGATCCGCAAGGAGCTCATTCCGCTCGAAGCATTCCGCGAGGCCATTACCAATGCAGTCGTTCATAGGACTTGGGATGCGCCCGCACACATCCGCATCTCGATGTTCGACGACCGTGTGGAAGTCGCTTCGCCCGGCGGCTTGCCGGCAAGCATGACCGTCGATGAATATCTGTCCGACATGCTATCCGTTAGACGCAATCGTATTCTTGCCGAAGTCTTTTTGCGCCTGGGTCTTATCGAAGCCTTTGGAACGGGCATCATGCGAATTCGCGATACCTATAAGGACAGCGTCAGAAAGCCCCGGTTTCAAGTTTCGGATAACGCCATTGTGGTAACACTTCCCCTACTCATGGATAACCCGGGGCTCAAAGGCGACGAACTTATCGTATTCGGACTGCTGAGCGGAGTACACCCTCAATCGACAAGCGAGCTTGCGGCCAAAGTCACCTTTAGTCGCTCGAAGCTTCTTCGCATCCTCAAAAAACTCGTTGAGACAGGCCTGGCGACAGTTGAAGGCACCGGCAGAGGGCAGAAGTATCGCCTGCTACGCTAGTTAGCAGATGACCTGCGTATGTTCCTCGATGGCGGCACGATCTTCGGCGGAGATGCTCGGCTCACATACCACGGCGTCCAGGCTGTCCAGGCGGCAGAAGGTGTAGAAGTCGCGCTTGCCGATCTTGCTGGAGTCGGCGATGAGGTAGCGCGAGTCTGCCTTGCTAAAAGCGAGCTGCTGGATACGGCCCTCATCCATGTTGGACGTAGACACGTCGCCATCCAGAATGCCATTGGCGCCGATAAACGCCGCATCGATGCCCAGCGCACGCAGGGTATCCTCAGCCGTTGGCCCCACAAAAGCGGCGGTGCGGCGACGGTACATACCGCCCACGAGGCACAGGTCGCAATCTTCGCGCGCCTCGAGCAGGTTAAACACCGAAAGCGAATTAGTCACGATGCGCAGGCGAAACGCCGGCAGCATCGAGGCCATCTGCTCAACCGTGGTGCCCGTACCCAAAAAGATGGTCGAGCCCTCCTCGATAAGCTCCACAGCACGGCGCGCAATCTGCAGCTTTTCCTCGGCATGCTTGGTGCGCTTTTCGCTGTGCGAATACTCATGGCGCAGCATAGCGTGGGGGCGACCCTGCGCACTACGGGCTCCACCGTGCACGCGCTCGATCTCGCCCAGGTTCGCAAGTTCCTCAAGGTCGCGACGAATCGTCATGTCCGAGACACCCAACGCATCCGAAATCTCCTTGACCGAGACCGTGCCCTGCTCCTCGAGCAACTGACGAACCTTATCCTGTCGCTCCGCTTTAATCACGATGAGTCCTCGCTGTTCCATGCTTGCGTCAATTCAAACAGTAACGAACAAATTGTATCAGACTCGTGCGCGTCAAAATGAACGCCTGCACAGCTCCAATCATCACTTTTTTGAGTAAAATACCCCCTGCTTTAGTGGGGTGTAGTGATAATCTCGCCTGTTCGCGCTACAGTTTGTCGGAAATACCTCGATGTTAGGAACCAAATGATCACTTCCGAGCTTTTCGGCACCGCGCCGTGCGGTACCCCCGTTCATCGTTACACCCTCAACGGGCCCGAGATCTGCGTTCGCATTATGGACTATGGCGCCACCGTGTTGGGCATCGACGTGCCCGACATCCCCGGCAACGTGCGCGATGTGGTGCTGGGCTTCGATAAGCTCGAGGATTACTTTGACAACCCCGCTTGCTTTGGCGCGACCATCGGCCCGGTGGCCAACCGCACTGCAGGTGCAACGATCACCATTGCTGGCACGGACTGGCATATGCCGGCCAACGAGGGCGCCAACAACCTGCACAGCGATCTTGAACATGGCCTGCACAAGCGCGTGTGGGATGTTGAGCTCGACGAGGTCCACAATGCCGTGTGCATGACCACCTCGCTTGAGGATGGCGAGTTGGGCCTGCCCGGCAACCGCACCTTTACGGCCGTGTTTACCGTGACGCGCACCGGACGCCTCCGTATCGAATACGGCTGCGAGAGCGACCGCGCCACCTACGTGTCCATGACTAACCACACGTACTTTAACCTTGCCGGCCATAACGCCGGCATGGACTGTGAGCACTTTTTTGTTGCTAACGCTGCCCACTACCTGCCCATCAACGAGCAGAACATCCCCACCGGCGAGATTGCTCCGGTCGAGGGCACGCCGTTTGACTTCCGTGAGCTGCGCCCCGTCGCGCCTGGCATGGAGGCCGACGATCCACAGATTAAGCAGGCACGCGGCTACGACCACTGCCTGTGCATCGATGACTATCAGTACGGTCGCAACCTGCGCCGCGCCCTGCATGTCGAGGAGATGTGGACCGGCCGCGAGCTGGACTACTACACCACCGCCCCGGGCGTGCAGCTCTACACTGGCAATTGGCTGGGCGACGAGCACGCCAAGGACGATGCCAACTATGGCTGGGGCGCCGGCTTTGCCCTCGAGGCCGAGATGTACCCCGACACACCGCACCAGCCGCTGTTCCCGCAAGGCATTGTGGGCCCGGGTCATCCCTACAGCAATGTGATCGAATACCACTTTATGAGGCACTAAGCCCACAACGCGACATATCGCACAGCAACGCCCGCCGGCACCACCGCCGACGGGCGTTTTGCTACCTAGTCATTGGGGACGTTCTTAAATGACTAGCTGGATGGGGTCGGGGTTGGAGCTGGGGAGGTAGCGGATTTCTAGTTCTATGCCGAGCGCTTGCAGCTCTTTGAGGGCAGCGACGTCTGTGTCGTCTACGGCAACTGCGGGTGTTGCGGGACGCTTGCCCTCCCCTGCCTGCATATGGCCGATGCTGATCTTGGTGATCGGCACGCCGCCCTTAACCAGCGCGAGCGCATCGGCGGGTGAGGCCACCATGATCAGAATCCATTGACGCGGCGTTGCGGTATGAATGATGTCGATGGTCCTTTGCACCGAGAAAAACCGCGTCCACACGCCCTCGGGCGCCGCGACCCTCATAGGCGCCCACTTGCGCGAATCCGCCGCAATCTCGTCGTTAACGATCAGGACGAGGTTGGAACCAACCGCCTCATTCCACAGCTCAACGCCTTGCCCGTAAATAAAGCGGTCATCGATACGCGTGAGAAGAATCTTGGGTTGAGCCATCGCTGCCCCATTCTGTTTGAGACCCGTAAGGGCAAGACATCACGTCTTGAATATTAGTGCATTTAAAGTGAGAAAAGCCGTCAGAACACTTGCGCGGATTTGCGATGTCCCGTATCATAGACAGCCGTTGACGCCTCAGTTGCGTCACCACATGGCCGCCAGCGTAGCTCAGTTGGTAGAGCACCGCTCTCGTAAAGCGGGGGTCACCGGTTCGAGCCCGGTCGCTGGCTCCATTGCACAAGATAGCCGCCTTCGGGCGGCTTTTTTGTTGCCGATTTCTGGCGAACATCCGCCAATCCAGGCACAACGCCGCCGGCAACTCCTCTACTCAACAAAAAGCCCCGTCAACCGCAATCCCCAAAGGAACCACGATCAGCGGGGCTTAAACGCGCTCCCCAAGGGGAACCATGCTAGCTCACGAGCAGTTCGCTACTCCTCCCAGTAGGCGTCTGCAAGCAGCTTAAAGCAGATCTTCTTGACCGACTGCGCGCCATCGCCCAGGAACTCGAGCGTGGGCATGTGAGGCTCGCCGGCAACGAACAGTGCAAACTTGTCGTCAGCAAGATCGCCGGCGATCGAGGCGTCGGAATCGACCAGATCGTAGTCGTCCTTCTCGTCAAACTCCTGAACCAGCGTCAGGCTGCCCGTGGCAACCTTAAAGGCCTCGCGACCCTCGACGTCGATCTGCAGGTCATGATAGCGCTGATGCGTCTCGTAGTGAGCCTCGGCCTCGGGACGCGTCGTGGGAGCCATGACGTTCGCAAAGACCTTGTCGCCCAGAATCGGATGGCTGCCGACCTCGAGCTGCGCCGGATCGTTCTCCTCGAGCCAGTCGATCAGCACGTCGAGGCCCTTGAGCATTCCGCGATACTCCTCGATATCGCCCAATGCACCGTAAATCATCTAAATCCCCTCTCGGATCGCTTCCTTGGCGGCTACTCGGCAAACGCGTTACCGACGCTGTTGCCACCCACACACGTCTCGACCAGGGTAAGGTCGGGACTGAACACGACAAAGCCGGCGTCGCGCCCCAGCATAATGCTACCGCACTTGTCGTCGACATGAGCTAGCAAGCAATGCCGGGGCCGACGCCCAGGCTTTTACAGCTCGGTCACGACAACGCCGTTGTAGACCTCGTCCCAGCGGTCCATGACCAGATGGCCAGTCATCGGATCCATGGCATTGAGCTTGCCGCAGGTGTTGGCGGTACGCAGCACCGTCTCGTCGTCCGCGCCGGCAGCGATGGCATGCGCAAAGCCGGCAATGGTGGAGTCGCCGGAGCCCGTAGCGTTAACGGCAGGGATATCGGGCGTCTTGGCGCGGAACGCACGGCCGTTGTGGAAGCCCACGGAGCCGGCGGCGCCCATGGACACGACGACCCAGGGGATATCGGAGAAACGGGCGTCAGAGGCGAGCGCGGCGCGGAGCTCGTCCACATCGTCGGTGGTAAAGCTCGTGCCCAGAAGGCCGTTGATCTCGGTCAGGTTAGGCTTGACCAGCTCGGGCTTGACCTCGGACTTAAGGGCAGCCTCGAGCGAGGCGCCCGAGGTATCGAGCAGCACCTTGGCGCCGGCGTTCTCGGCAATGCCCGTAATCCTGGCATAGTAGTCCGCCTCGACGCCGCGGGGCAGCGAACCCGAGATAGTGACGACGTCAGCCTTGCTCGCAAGCTCAGTGAACTTGGCGGTAAAGGCATCGAGCTCCTCGGGGGCAATTGTCGGGCCGCTCTCGAGCAGCTCGGTCTGATTGCCGGCGTGGAGGATGTTAAGGCAAATGCGAGTCTCGCCCTTGATGGGCACAAAGTCGTTGTTAATACCGTTGGCGTCCATGAGCTCAGCCATGTAGGCGCCCATGTGGCCGCCGAGCAGACCGGTTGCCACAACGTCGTCGCCCAGCTGACCCAGCACTCGGGCCACGTTAAGGCCCTTGCCGCCGGCGGTCTTTTCGGGCGTCACACGGTTGACGTCGTCGATGACGAGCTCATCGAGCTGATAGCGCGTATCGACGGACGGGTTCATCGTAACGGTGAGGATCATTTTTAGCTCCTTATCTCGCAGGCTCCTTATGCCTCGCGATACGAGTCGACAAAACGGAATTACAGAATCTCAATCGTGAACGAGCGCACAACGGTCTCCTTGGGCTTGGCGACAAGGCAGCCGCGCTTGTGTTCAAGCACGTCGTCCTCATCGGAGCAGGTCGAAAGGCCGCCCCAAGGCTCAACTGCCACAAAATCGCCCTCGGGCTTGCTCCACACGATGAGGTACGGGAAGCCCTCAAAGCTCAGGCGGACGCCCTTGTCCTCGCCCTTCTTGGAAAGCGTAACCTGACGACTCTCGAGCACGTCAAAGATGGTCTCCGCAAAATCAAAGAGCTCATGCGACAGCGGCAAAGTCTTTCCCACCATGGGGTTCTTGGAGCGGTTGGCCACGTCGATCAGTCCAGTTGAGGGAACGGCAGTGCAAAGCTCAGCAGCCTCGTCCTTCTCAAAGCGCAGCTCGTAGTCCGTATAGGCCTCGCCCTCATCGAGCGGGCACCTAAAGCCGGGATGACCTCCAATAAAGAACGGCATGTCCTCAGTGCCCTCATTGGTCACCTCATAGGAAACACGCACGGCAGCGCCCTCGAGCGTATAGCGGGCAACGAGCTTAAACGGATACGGATAATCGCTCAGCAATGCGGCGTTATCCTCCGAAGCCAGGCACATCGCCAGCTCGTTCTCGCCTTGGCTCAACAGCTTCCACTCCTGCTTGCGCGCAAACCCGTGACGGGCGAGCTTCACATGGTGCCCGGCAAACGTCATGGCATTGCCATCGCGCAGACCACCGCAAATCGGGAAGCAGATCGGCGCCTGACCGGACCACACGGCAGGATCGCCCTGCCACAGGTACTCGCGACCGTCGGCCTCGATCGAGGTAAATGAGCCGCCAGCCGTGGAAACCGTAATAGAAATCGAATCGTTGGAAAGAGCGTATTCCATTGCCCATCCTTTCGAACAACTACTTTTTTTGCTCGCAAGCACCCATCTCGGCTCTGACCAAAGGACAAACCCGCACGTTCATCGATGTGTCCGGTATCCCAGCTATCCAACGGGGTACCATATTGACATTGACTTCATCACAGCTGAAAGGCCTTCTTATGCGAACCATCATCCTCTACGCCTCGCGCCACCACGGCAACACGAAAAAGCTCGTGGACGCCATTGTCGAGGCGCATCCCGAAATCGATACCCTCGACGTAAAGGCACTCGGTAAAAACGAGTACCCCGACCTGCACGAGTACCATTTGATTGGTGTTGCCACGGGCATTTATTATTCCGAGATCGACAAGGACATGGCGCGCGTGCTCACCAACGTGCTGCAGCCGCAGGACAAGGTGTTTGGTCTTATGACCTACGGCGGCAAAAACAAGTGGTACGGCAAGGATATCGATGGCATCTGCCGCATGAGGCAGGCCATCTTTATGGGCGTCTACGGCTGCACCGGCTTTGATACGTGGGGGCCGTTCAAGCTCATGGGCGGCGTCCAGAAGGGACACCCGACCGCCGAGGAAATTAAGGGCGCCGTCGACTTCTTCGACAAGATCGAAGATGAGTACGGCGACATCATCGTCGAAGAGTATGCCAAACGCGAGAAGCGCCTGGCATACGAAAAAGAGCATCCTGCGGGAGGCCTGGTGGCCGGCGTCAAACGCACGGCAAAGAAGATCGCTAACAAGCTGTAACTGTTAAGGTGCTTTTGAGCGTTAACCCATACGGCGGGTCCGAGCAAATTCGGGCCCGCCGTCTTTTTCTGTCGTTACTCGGTAAATGCGTTGCCGACGCTCTGGCCGCCAACGTAGGTCTCGACGAGGGTGAGCTCGTGGTCGAACACGACAAAGTCGGCGTCGCGACCCGGCATGATGCTGCCGCACTTATCCTCGATGTGCGCGGAACGAGCCGGCACCTCGGTTGCCATGCGAATGGCGATATCGGCGCTGGCGATGCCCCAGTCGACGATGTTCTTGACGCCCTGGGCGAGCGTGAGCACCGAACCGGCAATGCTCTTGCCGTCAGCGAGCCAGCACAGGTTGTCCTTCATGATGACATCCATGCCGCCGCTGGTGTAGCTGCCCTCGGGCATGCCACCGCAGCCCAGGCAATCGGTGATGAGCACCGTGTGCTGCCAGCCCTTGGCCTGCAGCAGCGCCTTGATTGCAGCGGGATTCACATGCTTGCCGTCGCAGATAATCTCGGCGTAGGTCTCGGGAGTGGACATAGCGGCGCCCACGACACCGGGCTCACGGTGATGAAGGCCACGCTGGCCGTTGTAGGTGTGCGTAAAGCAGCTGGCACCGGCGTTAATGGCGGCGATGCACTCATCGTAGGTGGCGTCGGAGTGACCGATACTGGTCACCACGCCCTTGGCGTTCAGGGCAGCAGCGTAGGCGGCGGCACCGTCACGCTCGGCGGCCATAGCGCTCTTGACGATGCGTCCGCCGGCAGCCTCCTGCCACTGGTCGAAGACCTCCTCGGAGGGATCGATCAGATAGGCGGGATTCTGCGCACCCACGTGCTTCATGGTAAAGAAGGGGCCCTCCAGGTAGATGCCCTGGATGCGGGCGCCGCAGAAGTCGGGGCCGCGGCCCTCGTCGGCCTGGGCGATGGCGGCGCAGGCATCCTTGATCTGCTCGACGCCATCGGTGAACGTCGTGGGCAGCCAGCTAGTGGTACCGCGACGGGCGAGCTCGGTCGAGCTGATATCGATGCCCTCGGGATCGTTATCGGTAGTTGAGTGGTTGTAGAAGCCATGGATGTGAGTATCGACCATACCCGGTGCGATCCACGATCCCGTGTAGTCCTTAATCTCGCAAGAGGGCTCGTCGGCCTGCCAGGCGCCAAAGACGCCATCCTCGACCATAAGATAGCCGCCCAGTTGCGGGCCTGCCGGCAAGAAGAACTTGTCAGCCTTAATTGCGTACGTGCTCATATGCACTCCTCGCTTCTAAAGCAGTTGACTGTGGTGATGCTTATACCCAGCTCACGTAAAACAAAAAGCGCCCGCCCGCCGTTATGAGCGGACGGGCGCCCTTACAGGGGGACGCGATTAAGCGGTGAAGGGGTGAATCGTCACGCCCTTAACCACGCGGTTGACCGTGCCAGTGGGGCTCGGCGTGTCGGGCGTGTTGCCCACGCGCACGGAGTTGAGCAGGCTGATAGCCTGGGCAAACATCACGAACGGCAGAGCAAGGTAGCCCTCGGGAAGTGCCTCGTAGCCCTTAAAGGTGAAGGACTCGCCCTCGTAGACGGTGGCACCTTCCTGCTGAACGGCGATGGTGTGCTGAGCGATCTCGTCGCCACCGATCTCGTTGAGGATGTCGATGTCGTACTGACGGGTGTAGGCGTCGTTATTGACGAACACGAAGACGAGCGTCTTATCGTCGACGAAGGACTTAGGTCCATGACGATAGCCCATGGAGGTGTCGTAGGAAGTAGCGACCAGACCGTGAGCGAGCTCGAGGATCTTGAGCTGGCTCTCCTGGGCAAGGCCACCGAAGGAGCCAGAACCCAAGTAGGTCACGCGGTTGAAGTCGCCAGCCAGGTAATCGGCGATCTCGGGCTCACGGGAGATGACCTCCTCGCCCATCTTGGCGATGGTCTCGACCCACTCGGCCTTCTGCTCATCAGAGGCAGTGTCGAAAATAAGGGTAGAGAGCAGGGTCATGCAGGAATAAGAACCGGTCATGGCGAAGCCCTTGTCGTTGGCGCGCGGAATGAGCAGCGTCAGCGCGTTGGGATCATCGGCAGACTCGACGGCAAGCTTGCCCTCGGGAGCGCAGGTGATGTTGAGGAACTTGACGTTGTGGACGAGCTCCTTGGCAACGGCAACGGCGGCAAGACTCTCGGGGCTGTTACCAGAGCGGGCAAAGGAAACCACGAGCGTGGGATCCTCGGCGCGCAGGAAGTCGCGCGGGGCGCTCACGATGTCGGTCGTGGCGATGGGCTTAAAGTCGTAGAGATCAGTGTTGCCAGCGTGACGCAGGTACGGGGCGCAGGTATCGCCAACGTAGTCGGACGTACCGGCACCGGTGAAGACAACGGACAGACGACCCTCGCCCATAGCGCGAGCCTCGGCCAGGAAGGCCTCGATGGCCTCCTTGTTCTCGCGATAGATGTTGAGCGTATCACGCCAAAGCTCGGGCTGCTGAGCAATCTCGGCCGTGGTGATCTGGGCGCCGAGCTCGGTGAGCTCCTCGACACTCTTCTCGAACATATCTAATACCTCTCTCTAGAAGTAATCCTCTGACGTGCAATTATACACTTCAGTTGGTTATCTGGTAGTAACCAGTTAAATGCAAAGAATCATCATATGGATACGATGCGAACACTAGTCGCTACGCTGGTGGTAAACCTTGTATTTAAACTGATCGGCACGAGCAACCGAGAGTGTATACTCCACAACCTCGTTTGACTCGTTATACGTAGTTCTGACCAAATCGAGCACAGGCGAGCCCTCGACAATTCCCAAAAGGTGGGCGTCGGTGGGACGGGCTATGCTCGCATAGAACTCCTCCTCGGCCACGCGTATCTTTTGCTGAAAGTCTTGCTCAATCACATCGTAAAGCGGCTTACGCTCCAGTAGCGGTCGCTTTAGGGACAGAAATTGACGAACCGGTAGATAGCTGCGTTCGACCATCATGGGCATGTTGTCGGCAGAACGAAGGCGCTTGAGCTTAAAGATACGGTCGCCGATGCGGCATCCCATATGCTCGGCCAGATTCTTATCGGCCTCCATCTCGCAAAACTCGAGAATCGTAGTCTCTGGGTCGCGACCCATCGCACGCATCTGCTCGGTAAAGCTGTAGGACTGCATAAGATTGGTTGCTTTTGCCGAACGGTCGGTCACAAAGGTGCCGCGACCGTGCTGCCGAACCACCAGTCCTAAACGCTCCAGTTCCTGCAGAGCCAGGCGTACCGTAGTGCGCGAGAGACCATAGCGCTCCGAAAGTTCGCGCTCGGAAGGAATCATGTCACCGGCGCGATATTCATGGTCAATCTTTTCGGTCAGAATATCGACCAGCTGATCGTACAGCGGTTGCTTACGCGCTCCGATCGCCATCCTATCCTCCCTTTTGCTCGAATTCGGCTAACTACCTAGGGTGTTATGCATTATCTGTCTGCCACACCCGAATCATTAAGAAAACAAAAGCCGCGCGCTCTTTCGAGCACGCGGCTTTTAACATACACATGGCTTAAGGGGTCGGGGTGTGAGCCGCGTAGGGACACACCCCTCAAGCTAGAGCCTTACCAGATGCTCGGCCAGAGACCAAGCGGGCCAGCGCCCAGGATGCCAAGGACGAAGAGCAGGAGAATGCCCTTGGTCGGGGTCCAGCTGTGCTTAGCGAACATGTAGTAAAGCAGCAGTGTAAGCATAAGCGGGACGAGCTTCGGGACGATGGTGTTGAGGGTGTCGGCAACAGAGAAGTTGACCGGATCCTCGGTGACGGTGCCGTAGGTAACGGACTCCATGCCGTTGCCCAGATCGGTGACGCCGCACTCGACAGCGTTGCCGTCGGCATCGGAAGCGGTGAGGGCGTTGCCGTCCTCATCGGTCATGGCGATGGTACCGGCCTCAGCGGTCTCGGTATCGATGCCCTCCATACCGGTGAAGTTCTCGGCCTCCTTCTCGGAGACGATCACGGTAGTAGCGGAGAGGCCACGGGTGGTGCCGTTGGGAATCTGGAGGTTGATCTGGGTGCCACCCATGGTGACGACCAGGCAACCGACGACGAAGACGCCCATGATGGAAGCGGCACGCGTGAAGGCCTGCATGTTGGCGGTCAGAGCGTCAATAGCGCTGGTGCCAAGCTTGTAGGACCAGTTCATGAGCCAGAAGCGCAGAGCGAACTGGACGACGTTGAAGATCACCAGGAAGATGATCGGCGCAGCGGCGTTGCCGTTGATGGCCATGTTAGAGGTGATGCCGGCCGTGATAGGCACGAGCGTCAGCCAGAACAGAGCGTCACCGATACCACCGAGCGGGCCCATTGCGGCAACGCGGACGGCGCGGATCGTGGGGATGTCAACCTTGTTCTGCTCGAGCGAAAGCACGATACCCATAACAAAGGTGACGAGGAACGGGTGGGTGTTGAAGAACTCCAGGTTGTGGCTCATGGAAGCCGCGAGGTCGTTCTTGTTGGTGTGGATCTTCTCCAGACCGGGGATGATGGAGTAGAGCCAGCCAGCAGCCTGCATACGCTCGTAGTTGAACGAGGCCTGCAGGAAGCAGGAGCGCCAAGCCATCTTGTTGAGGGTCTTCTGGTCGAGCTGCGGAGCAGGAGTGAGATCCTCGTAGTGCTCCGGGATCACATACTCATTAGATGCCATCTTCGAAGTCACCTCCGTCAGAAACAGCTGCACCCTTCAGCTCGGTCTGCTGCTGGAAGTCCCAGAAAGCGATGCCGAAGCCGATGAGAGCGAGGATGAGCAGGGCAGGGGTTGCCAGAGAATCGTTGGCAACGGTGATGAGCGCGAGGCCAAAGCCCATGAGGAAGAAGCCCCACATATCGCGGTTCATCATAACCTTGAGCAGGACGGCGAAGCCGACGAAGCGCATCATGCCGCCTGCAGCGGAGAGACCGGTCTGCAGCCAAGTCGGGATGGCGGAAGCGATGGTCTGACCGATGGTAGCGCCAGCGATGAAGAACAGGGTGACGACGACAGCGAAGATCAGGCCGAGCAGAGCCATGGCGAAGTAGTTCAGACGCTCGATACCCTTGGTGTCAGCGTTGTGAGCCATGTTGTCCGCAGAGGACATGAGCGGCGACATAAGCGTGAAGACCAGGGTAACGCCGAGCTGACCAAGCAGAGCGAACGGAATGGCAAGGCCGACTGCCGCGTTGGGCTCGAGGCCCGTGGCGATAGCGAGAATGGCTGCCATGATGCCGCCGATAACGGCGTTAGGCGGCTGAGCACCTCCGATCGGCATGTTGCCGATCGTCATGAGCTGATAAGTACCACCCACGAGAAGACCGGTGTTGAGGTCGCCAAGGATAAGACCAATGACGGCGCCGGTGACGATGGGCTGATAGAGAGACTCGAGGAAGTTAAACTGGTCGATTGCCGCGACGAACGTGACGATGAAGACCAGAGCGACCTGGAAGATCGTGTATTCCATCTTGCTCCTCCTTTCAAAATGTATGTACGCACTTTGGATTTCACGTACAGAATGTCAGGGTTTCAATCCTGACAACGTGGATCACGAGGATTACGAGAAGAGCTTGCTCGTGTCCTCAACAGGCGTGCTCGGAACGCGCCTGATCTCCAACTCCACCCCCAATTCCTGCAGCTCTTTAAACGCAGCGACATCCTCGTCGTTAACTGCGACGGAGGTGGCGACTTGGCGCTTTCCTTCCGACATGTGCATGTTGCCGATGTTTACCTTCTTTATAGGCACACCGCCCTTGACGAGCGTAAGCACGTCTTCCGGTGTTTCGGCCACGATGAAGATCTTCTGGCGCGGGCTCGCCTTGCCGATGACGTCGATGGTCTTCTGCAGGGAGAAGAAACGCGTAGCAACGCCGGTGGGAGCGGCCATCTTCATGAGGTTCTGGCGCATGGTGTTGGTCGACACGTCGTCGTTGGCGACGAGGATGAGGTTGGAACCCAGGGTGGAGTTCCACTGGGTAGCGACCTGACCATGGACCAGTCGGTTATCGATGCGGGTAAGAAGAATGTTGGGTTCTGCCATGTTGATCAGCTTCCTTTCGTTATTTGCTGACGACAGTTACTTGATCTCCTGAATCGCGTAACGCGAAACATCTACGACGGCACCGGATCGGACTTTGATCTGGACCTTTTCGCCTTCGATGCCCTTGACGGTTCCGTAGATACCGCCGGCGAAAAGAACCTCCTGACCCGGCTTGAGCTCGGTGTGCAGCTCCTTGAAGTACTTCTGCTTCTTCTTCATGTTGATTTGCGACCAGATGGTGTAAATCAAGCCCATGATGACAAGCAGGCCCAAAAGGGCGACCGAGGAGCTCAGGACGTTGGCTCCGAAATCGGCCATTAGATGCCGTCCTCGTCGCCGAAGATATCCTCTTCATCGGAGCCGGCAACGGATGCGACCGTCTGGGCGGTGATGCCCGTCTGGCCAACGGTCACGGCCTGTTCGCCAAGCTCGGCGAGCGTGGCATTGCCGCGGAGGAACAGAAGCTCAATAACCATGGGAAGGTTGGTGCCAGTCAGAACCTCGACGTTGTCGACATCCTGGGCAATCATCATCGACTGGTTAAACGGGGTGCCGCCAAGCAGGTCGGTAAAGACGAGCACGCCATCGCACTCCTCGCGCATGGCGGTAATAGCGGCGCGGAGATCCTCACCGTAGGATGCAGCCTGGTCGCCCTCAAAAGGAACGACGGTAAAAGCAGGCTGGTCGCCGGCAACCATAGCGATAGCGCTTGCAAGGCCGGGTGCGAACTGTCCATGACCGGTAAGAATAAAGCCAACCATTCAAATTTCCCTTCCGAAGGTGTGTACAATCTGAGTCCGATGATTTTCGGAAGCCAGCGGGCGCTCGCCCTTAAAGCTTCTTGGAAAGCGTTCTTTGAAGACCAGTGGTTTCTAAACTGGTAGTAACCACGTGACGTGTTGTTGTCACTATATCACCCCAGAAGAGGCCGCTTTCGTTGATTTATACGGTAAAACGTTTTTGCACCGCTCACGGTGATATTTCGACCGTTTACCGCTCGTTAACACTTCTACCTGCGGTTTTGAAACCGTTTCGAAATGCTTTGGCAAAAGATCGGAACTTTTCCTGCGTCTAAACAACGCAGGGCGGCTAAAAATAGCGTGTAGAAAAATTGCAGGTCATTGTGAAGATATGTGAATTGGTCTTTTTGACTTAATACCAGTTAGAACCAGTTTTGAGATTATCGGTGAACGGTAGTTTTCGACCGTTCACCGGTTACTTGCAATCGTTTGCAGTTGTTTTCCCAGATGAATTAGAGAAGCCCAACGAAGCACTTGTGCGATCACGGGAAGTTTTGGCATTTGCCCTCATCCCCCGCGCGCCAAACTCCGGCATCCAAAATGAGCTAATAGGTCACGTTAATCGTTTTCAATCATTACTTACTCAGTTCCGTAATTATTTATCGTTTGTCGTTAATTCTGATATGATACAAGTATCATCCAAAACGCCGGTTGGAGGGGTTATGGTCCATCGAAACGCATCTATATCGAATGAAACCATCAGCCGCGAACAGACAATAGCCAAACTGAGGAAGCTCACTCGCTACTGCAAATGGGGCACAATCTGCACCATCGTGGCGCTCGCTCTGGCACTCCTCGCAGTCATTGCAATCGAACTTCTATTCATATTGCCTAGCCTCTCCCAAGGGTTCTGTCTCCAATCCGTAGAGCTTACGGCTGGCGAAGGGCCAATTCTCGCTCTCGTCGGCGCCAACGAACAGACCCCTCTTATGCTTGTCGCGCACGACGGTCATACTGCCATAGGGAGCGGCATGATGGCATGCCTCGCGCTTGCCATCGCGCTAAGCGCATACAGGTTTTTCTCCGCCATTGAAAAGGCGGGCAGGCCCTTTGACCTCGAATGCATCCGCATACTACGTCAAATAGGACATTTGTTCCTTATCGGCGGCGCCGCCGTGAAACTTTTTGGTGCCATAGTCACAGGGCTGATACTCTCAGGATTTGGCGGTAGCTTTACGGATGCGCTTGGCGGCCAGCATCTCGACCTCTCCATGCTCTTTGCGGGCCTGATTTTTAGCCTGATTGCCAGCATCTTCCGCTACGGGTATATCCTGCAAAAACAAGATGACGAGTTGCTCTAGGGGGAATCCATGATTATTCTGCGGCTCGACCGCATGCTCGCCGAACGCAAGATCTCATCCAAAGAGCTTGCGGAACGCGTGGGTATCTCCCAGGTCAATATGTCACGCATTAAGACGGGCAAGGTTTCTGCCATACGTTTTTCAACTCTTGACGCGATATGTCGGGCACTCGACTGCCAACCGGGCGATGTACTGGAATATATATCCGACGATGAAGCCGATAGCCTTTTTGGACTTAAAAATGAATAGCCATAATTAAGCCGCCAATCACGCCCTCAACGTAAAAAGTCCGCCAGAACGACTTCCGTACTGGCGGACTTTCTGCTGTCTATCGGCTAGATGCTCGATGAGCCGTGCGACTCTTTACGCAAACAGGCCGTAGATGCTGATGTTGGCTTTGGCGTAGAGGCCGTTAGCATACTCGGTCCACTTGGAGCTGGCACTCGAGGCCTGCGAGGAATACTGCTGATAGGCAGTGTAGTAGGCGGTCATGGCCTGCTTGTAGGTGGCGCTATCGGCCGTAAAGGCATCGTCAGCGAAGGCCTTGGCGTAGGTGCTATCGGCGTCCTTCCAGGTGCCCTTTGAGCTATCCCACTCATCACCGGCAAGGTTGATGATGTAGTCGGCGTAGTCCTTGCTCGCGGTCTCCTCGTTGCCGTCAGCAGGCTCGGTCGGGGCGGTCGGCATGCTTGCGGAGCTGTCGCCGACCTTCTTCTTGTAGAGCTTCTGCAGCATCGCGGACTGACGGACGATCTTCTTAGCCTGGTCCTTGGACACGCCGTACTGCTTGGCCATAGTCTTGTAGTCGGAGGTGCCGATGGACTCCTCGGCGTACTGCTTCATTTCCTTGGAAGAGACGGTAATGCCCTCGTCCTCGGCAGCGTCCAGCAGAATCTGGTTGCGCACGTAGGACAGGATAACGTCGGCAGACGGAGCGGTGTAGTTGCCGTCGTCGTCCTTGACAGTATCGAGGCTGTATTGGCTCTCGATGGCCTCACGCGCGGTGATGTCGCTCTTCTTGCCGTTGTAGCTATAGCTTGCCACGGTCGAATCGAGCTGATCCTCGGTCAGGGTCGCCGAGCCGACGCCCTTGCCGCCAAAACCGCCATTGCCAATAAAGAAGCCGACCACCGCAGCGATCACGACTGCGACCACGAAGGCGGCGATCATCGTCTTCTTGTGCTTGGATGCATGGTCGTCTTCGTCGGAGTCGTCGTCCTCGTCCTGCTCCTCGGGCATAAGGTTCTCGTCGGCGGCGTCGGCGGCGATCTTTGCCTCCAGGCGAGCGTCCTCCTCCTCGGCAGTCGTGCCGGCGGCGATATGTTCGGCAGACGTGCCGGCGACCAGGTCGATCTTCTCGTCCTCATCACCGTTGGGGCCTTCGCCGCGCTCGATGATCTGGATGCCGTCGATCTCGTCCTTCTCGTCCTTCTTTTGAATCAGACCCATATCAGTTACTCCTTGTTAGGAAACATAGTCCTCAATAGAATACGCCCGACAGAGCGCCGGGCGTATTGATTCTTAGGTTATACGCAAACACTTAAGTACTATTTAGGCGTTTGCAGCGTGCATACCTTAGGCCAGGTGCGCGATAACGGCATCGGCAAAGGCCTGCGTGCCCACGGCGCCCTCAACGGAGCCGGTCTGGGCACGACGCACGTCACCGGTAACCTGCTCGCCCTCGTCGAGCGTGGCGGAGACGGCGGCACGAATGCGATTGGCAGCATCGTTCTCGCCCAGGTGATCGAGCATCATCGCAGCAGAGAGGATCTCGGCCGTGGGGTTGGCGATATCCTGACCGGCGATATCGGGCGCGGAGCCGTGCGCTGCCTCAAAGATGGCGCAATCGGCACCGATGTTGGAACCCGGAGCCATACCCAGGCCACCAACCAGGCCGGCGCACAGGTCGCTCACGATGTCGCCGTACAGGTTGGGCAGCACCAAGACATCGAAGTCGTTGGGGTTCTGGACCAGGCCCATGCAGGTGGCGTCGACGATCTTGTCGTTGAACTCGATATCGGGATAGTTGGAGGCCACCTCGCGCGCTACGCGCAGGAACAGGCCGTCGGTCGCCTTCATGATGTTGGCCTTATGCACGGCCGTCACCTTTTTGCGGCCGCAGCGGCGGGCATACTCAAAGGCATACTCCACAATGCGGCGGCTCTTGGCGATGGAGATCGGCTTGATCGAGATCGCGGAATCGGCGGCGAAGGTCTTTTGGCCCGAACGCTCAACAAGCTGCGAGAGCTCCTCGACCTCGGCAGCGCCCTCATCGAACTCGATGCCGGCGTAGAGGTCCTCGGTGTTCTCGCGCACG
>USBA01000003.1 GCA_900552735.1 uncultured Collinsella sp.
CGGCAACAAGGATGGCGGCATCACCACACTCGAGGACAAGAGCTGCGGCTGCGTGCAAAAGGGCGGATCTGCCCCCATCGTCGACGTGCTGCCGTACGCCGGTCAGGCTACCAAGCATGGTCTGAACATGTTGTGCGGTCCGGGCAACGACATGGTATCCACCACGGCCCTGACGGCTGCCGGCTGCCACGTGATCCTGTTCTCGACCGGCCGCGGCACGCCGTTTGGTGCGCCGGCGCCTACGCTCAAGGTGTTCACCAACCAGCGCCTGTGCGACCACAAGGCCAATTGGATGGACTTTAACGCCGGTGTGGTGGCTACGGGCGAGCGTACGCTCGATGAGGCTGCCGGCGATCTGTATCAGCTGGTGCTGGACACGGCGAGCGGCAAGCTTACCAGCGCCGAGCGTCGCGGCTGTCACGAGATCAGCATCTGGAAGGACGGAGTCTGCCTGTAGCGATGACACGTTGAGCGCGTGATTGAATAAGCTGCTGCAAAGACTGGGCGACCCCGCCGAGGACAATCTCGGCGGGGTCGTTTTTCGTTTCTCGTTGCGTTGTCGTGCACGGCTTTTTTGGGAAGGGTGCCCGGCACCTCCCTCATCTCCAGAGAACAATGAACGTTCACCTAGTTGTTGCGTGGTGCTGAATCGACTTGATAATCAAAAATGCAGGGATTATTTCATTTTCAGGCCCGTTCAACGGCAAAAAACGACCGTTCAAGGATAATATACAAGTGAACGTTCACCTATCATAAGCAATCGCGCATAATCTAGCTAAACGTTCACCCTGAACGGCATGCAGACAGACGTCGGTATGGACTCCAATGTCTTGTTCCAAGACAATCGAGAAAAGAGAGGGAGCTCGATGACTAACAAGATCGGTAAAAAGCGCAAGATCACATTCTGGACGCGCTTGGGCTTTGGTATGGGCGGCATGCTCAACTCCGGTGCCCTGACCTTTACGCACAGCTACATGGTGCTGTTCCTGTCCACGGAGTGCGGCCTGTCCGCAGGCGAGGCTGCGCTGATCAGCTCGTTCGCCATCTATCTCAACGCCATTCTGTGCCCGCTTATGGGCTTTGTGGCCGATAACTTCTACGCTACCAAGATCGGCCGTATCTTTGGCCGCCGCCGTTTCTGGATCTTGCTGGCAATCCCGATGATGGTCGCCGAGCCGCTCAACTTTGTGGCTACGCCGTTCGGTTTCCCGGACTACTTTGTGCTGTAACTGATCTAAAACCTCGCGTATACCTTATTCACCGCCAAACAGTCGCCGCTTACCATCGAGATGACCGACGACTTCAAGGAGCGTACGTACCTCACCGGCTACAAGCACCTCTTTGGTAACGCCGCCGGCTTCCTGATGGCAGCACTCGTCGGCTTTGGCTTTGGCACCTTCGGCGAGACCAACCCGTTCAGCTACTTCATCATCGCTACGGTCAACGCTTCGGTCATGGCAATCTCGCTGCTGTGCGTGTACCTGTCCACGTGGGAGCACACCCCCGAGGAGGTGGCTCAGGAGAAGATCGAGAGCGTCGGCGAGGGTATCAAGAAGTTCTTCATCGACGTTGTCTCTACCTTCCGCAACAAGTCCTTCCGCAAGGTCCTGTATGCACAGGTCTCCACGAAGCTCGCTGCTGCCTGCTGGTCTGCCTGCCTGTCCTTCTTCATCGTCTACTGCCTGCAGATTCCTAAGTCCTATGAGTCCGTGATGGAGATGCCCGGCAAGGTCGTCGCTATCGTCTGCACCGCCATCTGGGTTGCCCTCATGGCCAAGAAGGGCTTCCACAAGTCTTGGTACCTGGCCAACGTCGGTTGCGCTGCGTGCATCATCGCCTACAACTACTTCGCCTTTGGTCAGATTAACGGCACCTCCACGGTCGCCATCGCTATGATCGCCTACCCCATCATCTTCGCTATCTGGAAGTTCTTCTACGTTGGCTTTCAGTATCTGCCCGATGTTCTGCTCAACTACATCCCCGATGTCGATGAGCTCATCACCCTGCGTCGTCGCGAGGGCATCTACAGCTCCGCTCAGCAGCTCTGCCAGCAGATTGCTCAGGCTATCGCTGTAAACGCCTGGGCTATCGTCCTCGCTGCCTCCGGCTTCATTCAGACCGCCGGTAACAGCGACGCCGTGACCCAGCCCGCCACCGTGCCTCTGTACATCTGCGGCTACATGCTCATTGGCTGCGCCGGCTTCTTCCTGCTCGCGGCTGTCCTTGCCCGCGGCATCAAGATCGACAAGGAGCAGTGCGACATCCTCTGCGACGAGATCAAGCGCGTCAAGGAGGGCGGCAAGATGGCCGACGTCCAGCCCGAGGTCAAGGCTCTTTGCGAGGAGCTCTCCGGCTTCAAGTACGAGGACTGCTTCGCTCACAACAATGTTGGCTTCCAGGACGGCAGCGTAATTCCCGCCGAGTAGGGCAGGCGCATCGTCCAAACCACAGGGCCGTGCCACCGGAGATTCACCGGCGGGTGCGGCCCTTTTTTAAAAACGAGTAGTATGAACTTCTGATTACATTTGAGGGAGAGACCCATGGAGACGAACGTTATCTGGCGCAACGCCCGCGCGGCCGTTATTGAGCTCGACGACGGTGGCTACTTTACCTGTGCCGATACGTGGGAGATCTTTGTCAACGATGAGCCCGTCGGTACCACGAATACGGTCGAGACCTATGTTGACGGCCTGGTTCCCGGCAAGCGCAACCTGATCCGCTTTGTCTGCGGCGAGCGCGAGCTGAGCGTGGGCGTCACCACGCCCGCGGAGCCCTTTACCATCAACGTTCGCGACTGCGGCGCCAAAGGCGATGCCGAGCACGATGACACCACCAATATCCAGGCTGCCATCATGGCTTGTCCCAAGGGCGGGCGCGTGCTGATTCCCGCTGGCAACTACCGCATCAAGTCCCTCTTCCTTAAGAGCAATATCAACATCGAGCTCGCCGAGGGCGCGGTGCTGCTGGCCCGTCACGACCGCGCGGCGCTTGCCTACATTCCGGGCACGGTCACGGGTGACAAGGGCACCGGGTATGCCGGCACCGATATGCTGCCCCTGGGCCGCTGGGAGGGCGAGAGCTTTTCGACCTATTGCTCGACCTTTACGGGTCTGAGCGTGCACGACGTGTGCATCTATGGCCGCGGCGCCATCGACGGCCAGACCGATTTTGCCGAGGATAACTGGTGGAACAAGGACTTTAAGAATATCTTCCGCCCCGAGGAGGGCCGCGAGATCGCCCGCCCGCGCATGATCTTCCTGTCCGAGTGCCAAAACGTGAGCCTTGCCGGCTTTACCGTCCGCAACAGCCCAGCATGGAACATCCATCCCGTTCTGTGCGAACACGTCGATGCCCTGTGCCTGTCCATCGAGGGTCCCAAGAACTCCCA
The DNA here is from genome assembly GCA_900552735.1 of uncultured Collinsella sp. Lineage (GTDB taxonomy): Bacteria > Actinomycetota > Coriobacteriia > Coriobacteriales > Coriobacteriaceae > Collinsella. Next base: position 3,389 of record USBA01000003.1, read on the forward strand.
CAACACCGACGGCTTCGATCCCGAGAGCTGTGGCTTTGTTCGCATCCTGGGTTGCCAGTTCTCGGTGGGCGACGACTGCATCGCCATCAAGAGCGGCAAACTGGGCATTGAGCCCGAGCTTCGTCCCGCCACGCATGACGTGTTGATCGCTCACTGCTACATGCACGACGGTCATGGCGCCGTGGTGTTGGGGTCCGAGGCTGCCGGCGGCATCAAGGACCTCACCGTGAGCAAGTGCCTCTTTGAGCGCACCGACCGCGGCCTGCGCGTTAAGACTCGTCGCGGTCGCGGCAAGGACGCCGTCAACGAGGGCATCACCTTTGAGCACATTCGCATGGACGAGGTGCTCACGCCTTTCGTGGTCAATTCGTTCTACTTCTGCGATAAGGACGGCAAGACCGACTATGTCCAGAGCCGCGACGCGGTGCCCGTCGACGACCGTACGCCCGGCTTTGGCGCCACGACGTTCCGCGACATCGAGGCCACCAACTGCCACGCGGCCGCGGCCTATATCACGGGACTGCCCGAGAGCAAGGTGACGCGCCTGACGTTCCAGGATGTCCATGTGACCTTTGCCGCCGATGCCGAGCCCTTTGTGCCAGCCATGGCCTGTGGCGTGGAGCCGATGGTGCGCCAGGGCATCATCGCGCAGAACGTGAAAGTCCTCGACCTGCAAAATGTGGTGATCGAGGGTCAGGATGGCGATGAGCTGCAGCTCGAGAACGTCGATAAGATTGTCCGTTCCTAGCTGGAATTGATGACCGGGGCCGCATTGCCGAAAAAATCGGCTATGCGGCCCTTGTGCCATGCGGCCGCGCTACGCATCATAACGAGAAGGTATACATGCTCAATAAAACGATTTGTGTCGGGGTCGATGGCTCGGATGCCGCGATCTCGTCCTATATTTTTGCTCCCACCGAGGATGCTTATGCCCTGGAACCCCGACCTGCAGTTTTGATTGTGCCGGGTGGGGGCTACGATCATATTTCGCCTCGCGAGGGCGAGCCGGTGGCGCTACGCTTACTTGCGATGGGGTATCAGGCTTTTGTTCTGGACTACTCGGTTGCGCCCGCCACCTATCCGCTTGCATTGCAAGAACTTGCGCGGGCGGTCGATACCGTGCGAAGTCATGCGACGGAGTTGTGCGTCGATCCCAATCGAATTACGGTCATGGGTTTTTCGGCGGGTGGACACCTGGTTGGCTTGCTCGGGGCGCTTTGGGACAAACCTTGGCTTGCAGAGTCGATCGCGACATCGCCTGAGTCGATTCGGCCTGACGCACTTTGCTTGTGCTATCCGGTCGTAAGCTCGGGGACCTATGCTCATCGTGGTTCGTTTGAACACCTAACGGGTGCCGATGACGCTTTGGCTCAAAAGTTGTCAATCGAGAATATGGTGGGCGAGGGCTTCCCTCGTACGTTCTTGTGGCATACCGCCGATGATGCATCGGTGTCAGTTCAAAATAGCCTCCTTCTTGCGCAGGCTCTTGCCGACCACGGGATTGGCTTTAGCCTACATGTCTTTCCGCATGGAAAGCATGGGGCATCGCTCGCTTCGGCCTTAACGGCATTTAAGGGCTGCGCCGAGCATATTCAGCCACAGGTTCAGGGCTGGCCTGAGCAGTTCGCTGCCTGGGAGCGTGATGGACGATGAGCGAAAGCATCTATACACTGCGCGTTTCGAGGGCTGCGGCAGGAGCATATCCAACGATTTCCGATGCCTTGGCGGCAGCCGATCAACTCTATCCGGATGCCGAGCAACCGGTGACAATCCATATCGAGCCGGGTGAGTACCGCGAACGGGTCGAGATTCATCGACCGTATGTGACGCTGGTGGGCGAGACGGCTGACAGCGTGCGTATCGTGGGCAGTCTGGGCGCCAAGATGCCCTCGGGGGACGGATCGGGCATTGACGGAAAGCTCGGCACCTTTAGGACCTATACCGTTTTGGTCGATGCCGACGACGTGCGGCTCGAGAACCTCACAATCGTCAACGATGCCGGCGACGGTCGCGAGGTGGGGCAGGCGATTGCCCTGTACGCCGACGGCGACCGTTTGGTGGTCGACGCCTGTTGCATTACGGGGCGCCAGGACACGCTGTTTTTGGGCCCGTTGCCCCCGCGCGAAGTCAAACCGGGCGGATTCATTGGGCCCAAGCAGTTTGCGCCGCGTCGGGTGGGCCGTCAGTATTTTCGACGCTGCCGGATTGAGGGCGACGTCGACTTTATCTTTGGCGGCGCGTGTGCCTATTTTGAGGGGTGCGAGATCCGCTCGCTCAACCGCAATATGGACGTGAACGGTTACGTGACGGCGGCATCGACGCCCGAGGGAGAGCCATATGGCTTCGTGTTCCACGGCTGCTCGTTTACAGCCGCGCAAGACGTGGCACCGGATTCGGTCTATTTGGGTCGTCCTTGGCGTGAGTGGGCCCAGACCGTGCTGATCGATTGCTGGCTGGGACAGCATATCAAGCGCGAAGGTTGGTGGGATTGGGCTAAGCCGGCGGCGCACGAGAGGGCGCACTACGCTGGTGCAAGCCTACATGGCCCGGCGAGTGATGCCGAAAACTGGGTGCCATGGGCGCACGAGCTCGATGCGACAGCCACTACCCGATACGCCCGCGAACAGGTGCTTTCCGGTGCGGACGGCTGGGACCCCGAAGGTGGCCCGGGCGACGCTGCGGAGACCGACAGTCTTTCCGATAACGGTCGCACGGTGCATATCGACACCTATTACGAAGACGAACTGGCGTTTCGTGAGCGCCTTAAGCGTGAGGGCCGCTCCGCCGCATTTAAGGGCACGACGCCCGAAGACTTTGAGGCATGGCAGATTGCGACGAGGGTTCGGCTGTTTGACCTGTTGGGCCTATCGATTATGGATCGCGTGTCGATTGAGGCGCGCGAGCTCGATCGGGTGCAGATTGCCGGCGGTATCGTGCGCACCCATGCGATGCTGCAGGTGGAGCGCGACGTTTGGATGCCGTTCTACCTGCTCGAGCCGCAGTCGCCTAAGCTCGATGCGCGCGGCCGCAAGTGTTGCTATGTCTGCCCGCATGGCCATCAGGGAGCAGGCGCCGCAAGTGTTGCGGGCGTGACGGGCGTGCCGGCGGTCGATGATGCTGTGCGTAAGTTCAATTACGACTACGGTCTACGTTTGGCGCGTATGGGTTACGTGACCGTCTGCCCCGACGCACGCGGTTGGGGATACCGTCGTGACTGGAAGGGTCAGGGCGATGACGAGAACAGCTTTCTGCGCGGCACGTGCCTAAACCAGGCGCGCATGGCCGAGCCGCTGGGACTTACCGTTGCGGGCCTCAACGCCTGGGATAACATGCGTCTGATCGATTACCTAGAGGCGCGCGGCGACATTGCCATGGACGACCTGGGCTGTTTTGGCTTTTCGGGCGGCGGATACATGACGCTGTATCTGGCGGCGCTCGACCCACGTGTATGCAAGGCGTTTGTCTCGGGCTACCTGTACGGTGTCGATGATTCGCTGCTGCATCTCAACGGCAATTGCAGCTGCAACTACACACCCGGACTTTGGCGCTTGCTCGACATGGGCGATATTGCCTCGCTTATTGCGCCGCGCCCGTTGTTAGTGCAGAGCTGCGAAGAAGATCATCTGAACGGTTCGCGCGGGCTGAAAAATGTCGATGAACAGCTCAAGATCGTGCGCGATGCCTACAAGTTGCTGGGCCGCAGAGATGCTCTGAGGCACGAGGTGTGTCCGGGTGGACACCATCTGGGAGTGACACATCTTGTCGAGGATATCGAATGGCTCGATTCGCACGTTGCGAAATGCGACCGTGCTTAGCCCCTCGGCATGTTGCAAATAAACGGTACGTACCTGTATGGCCGCCAATGGGCGGATGAGGAGAAGATTATGGAAACGAAGAACTTGAGTGAATCGACCATTTGCTGCTTTGGCGATTCGACCACATGGGGGGATAACGGATGCGGCGCAGGCGGCAACGACATCTCTTGGACTTCGCATCTGGGCGCGTTGCTGGGAGGTGCAGTCGTCGAGAACTTTGGCATCAAGGGTTCGCGTATCGCCATCAAGGCCGACCGTACCGATTCATTTGTCGAGCGCTTGGACGGCATCGACGATGCGGCCGATGTCTATGTTGTCTTTGGCGGCGTTAACGACTTTAGCCGCAACGTGCCGCTTGGCGAGTTGGGCAGCACCGATGTGCATGAGTTCTATGGTGCGGTCGACTATCTGATCCGAACCATCACGGCGCGCTCACCTCAGGCAAAGCTCGTGTTTATGACGCCATGCAAGACGAGTGGTAAGCACGAGAAGGATATCCCGGCAAGCGATGAGGCGAACCATTTGGGTCTGACGCAAGACGCCTACGTGCGAGCGATGCTGGAGGTCTGTGACCGTTACTCCGTTCCGGTGATTGACCTGTATGCGCAAAGCGGCATCAGCCCGTTTTTGCCGGAGCACCGCGAACTCTATATGCCGGACGGTCTGCATTACAGCCCGGCTGGCTATGAGCGCCTGGCGCATCGCATCGCCGCGGGCTTAGCCACCGTTTGCCGTTAAAAGTCTGCCGTTCGCGGGGAATATAGGGTTAACGTTCACCCTATATTCCCCGTTCGCGTTACACTAGGGTTAACGTTCACCTATCATTAACGTCAGAGGGGACAGCAATGGGTTGCAATCAAATCCTGGACCGTTATATCGAGCAGTTGATCGAAACCTCTACGCCGCAGGCGCCGGCTTGGAATATCGAAAAGCTCCGTGCCGGTAAGGAGAACACCTGGAACTATATCGACGGCTGCATGATCAAGGCGCTCATCGAGGTGTACGAGATCACGGGTGAGCAGCGCTACCTGACGTTCGCCGACGACTACATCGATTTCTTTGTCCAGGACGACGGTACCATCAAACATTACAACCCCGAGGAGTACAACCTCGATAACGTTAATGCGGGCAAGACCCTCTACAAGCTCTATGACCTGGTGGGCAAGCCCAAGTATCGTGCGGCCATGGATACCATCTATCGTCAGCTCGAAACCCAGCCGCGTACCAAAGAGGGCGTGTTTTGGCACAAGGCCGTCTACCCCAACCAGATCTGGCTCGACGGCATGTATATGGCGCAGCCGTTCTACATGCAGTACGAGCTGAGTTTCCACAACCGTCGTGCCTGCTCAGATAGCTTCCATATGTTCCAGGTCGTGCACGACCTGATGCGCAACCCCCTCAATGGTCTGTACTATCACGCTTACGACGCGAGCCGCAAGCAGTTCTGGTGCGACCCGGTCACCGGCCTTTCGGCTAACTTCTGGCTGCGCGCCGAGGGCTGGTTTGCCATGGCGCTCATCGACACGTGGGAGCTTATGCCGCCTTCGATGTCGGCCGAGAAGGACGAGATCCGCAAGATGTTCCACGACCTGATTGACGCCATGCTGCCGTATCAAGACGAGAAGACCGGCATGTGGCATCAGGTCATCAACCTGCCCAATATCGCCCCCAACTACCTGGAGGAGTCGGGCAGCGCGATCTTTGCCAACGCCATCATGAAGGGCGTGCGTCTGGGCGTGTTGGGTGAGCGCTACTACCAGTACGGCCGTCGCGCCTTCGACGGCATCTGCGAGACCTGCCTTTCCGAGCACGATGGCCAGCTGGCGCTCGACAACATCTGCCTGGTTGCGGGCTTGGGAAACACCGCGCACCGCGAGGGCACGTTTGATTACTACATGAGCGAGCCTATCGTCAAAAACGATGCGAAGGGCGTGGCGCCGCTGGTGCTTGCCTATATCGAGACCATGCATCACGACAAGCTGGCCGGTAAGCGCGATCCGCTCGCCCCCTCGGGCGTGTGCTCCATCGAGGACCCGTTTGGCGGATACACCCCGGGCATCAACGCTCATAAGGGATGTGAATAACGTGGGGGCTATTACTCCGGGCGTACGTTTGCACGACCTTCCGCAGGGGACCGTCGAGGAACGCATTCGCATGGCGGGAGAGCTGGGCTTTTCGTGCATTCAGCTGCCGAGTAAGGTGCTCTACGCATCGATGGGGATCGATCGAGGCGGCCTGACCCGCGAGCTTGCCGACCATTTGCGTGCGGTGCTCGACGAGGCGGGCGTTTCGGTCGCCGTGCTCGGCTGTTATAAGAATCTGGCGACGCCCGATCGCCAGCAGCTCATGGATAACTTTTCCGAGTACGAGGCATGCTTGAACTTTGCCCAGATGCTCGGCGGATGCCCGGTTGGCACCGAGACCGGTCGCCCCAATGCGCAGAACCGCGTCGCGGTCGACCGCATGACCGATGAGGCACTCGATGCGTTTGCAGACGGGCTTGCACACGTCTGCGATCGGGCCGAGGCCGTGGGTGGGCAAATTTTGATCGAGCCCGGTTGGAACGAGACGGTTAATACGCCAGATCGCTGCCGTGAGGTGCTGGAGCGCGTCTCGAGCCCGTCGCTCGGCGTGATCTATGACCCAGTGTCGCTGCTGCACCCCAGTGTCGTTGACGAAGCGCAGGAAATCACAGCGCGCATGCTCTACTTATGCGGCAGTAAGATCCGCGCGCTGCACGCCAAGGATTTTGAGGTCGTTGATAACGAGGATGAAGCCGGTTGGTGCGACGGTACGGGTTCGCGCCTGGTGTGTCATGGCGTGGGCGAGACGGGACGATATGACTTTGAGCCCGTGGTGGCCTGGGCGGCTGCCGCCTGCCCTGGGATTCCCTGCGTGGTCGAGAACAGTGTGCCGGCGACGGCGGCTGACTGTCTGGCGACACTCGAGCACATGTCCGCTCGCTGCGGGGCTTCGCATCGCGAGTTATAGCATTGGCTTTTGCCGTGGCGGTCGATTAAGTTTGCCTGACTGGGGCAGCGGTGAAGGATCTTTATCGTCGCCCCATTGGATTGCATTAAAAAGGGGAGTTGCGTGGCTATCCACATTGTCGAAGAGGCGAATCGTTGCCTAGGTTGCATATGGGCATTCTGTCAGCTTAAGGGCTGCCCGGTTCAGACGCCTATTCCGCAGGTCATTGACCTGTTCAAACGGCGTCGTCTAGAAGAGGCGGGCGAGCTACTGTTCCAGAACAATCCCATGAGCGCGGTCTGCTCCATGGTTTGCAACCATTCGGGCCAGTGCGAGGGCGCTTGCATTCAGGGCCGTAAGGGCGCACCCGTGCATTTTTCGAGCATCGAGAACTATATCTCGACAGCGTATTTGGACCGTAAGGAGTGGAAGCCCGCACCGTCGTGCGGTAAACAGATTGCCGTGGTCGGTTCCGGTCCCGCTGGTATTACCGTGGCTATCAAGATGGCCCAGCTGGGCTGTGCCGTCACGGTATTTGAGCAGCGCCCCGAGATTGGCGGTGTGCTGGAGTACGGTATCCCCGAGTTCCGTCTGCCGCGCTCGCTCGTGCAAAAGTACCGCCACGTGATGTGCTCGCTCGGCGTGCGCGTGCGTCCGTCGACCACCATCGGCGGTGCGCTCCACATCGACGACCTACTGCGTGACGGCTACGATGCGGTCTTTGTTGGTACCGGTACTTGGCGAGCTCGAAAGCTGGGTATTCCCGGCGAGTCGCGCGGCAACGTGCTGTTTGGTATCGATTATCTGGTCGATCCTACGAGCGTGGCAATTGGGCAGAACGTGGCGGTTATCGGCGCCGGCAACGTGGCCATGGATGTTGCCCGCACAGCCCTGCGCTCGGGCGCTCGCAAGGTCACCGTGTATGCCCGATCGCGCCATATCTCTGCCATCGATGATGAGGTGGAGCTGACCGAGCTCGATGGTGCCGATATTGTGTGCGGCAAGGCGATCTGCGCCATCGACGATAACGGTCCGGTGTTCGAGACGGCTATCTTTGACGAGGACAATAACGTGGTGGGCTACGAGGAAGAGCTCGACCATGCGTCTGCCGACACGGTTGTGATTGCGGCGTCTCAGGTGCCCAAGGACAAACTCGTGCTTACAACGGGCGGTCTGGAGACCGACCATCGCGGCCTGCTTTCGGTCGACGAGCACGGCATGACCACCGTGCCTGGCGTCTTTGCCGCCGGCGACGTGGTCAACGGCCCGCTCACCGTGGTTCATGCCGTGGCAGGCGCCAAGCTCGCCGTCGGAGGCATGACTACCTATCTGGGCCTCTAACTCCATCCCACCCATCAGTTGCGGTGAAATACGGACTGTTTTGGCTGGCAAAAGTCTCATCTACTCCGTATTCCACCGCAACTTTTTGTGGGGATTGGATTAAAGGCGGGGGAGTGCGAGCGGGTACGGACGCGGCGGTTGCTGATACGATAAGTACGTTAGCAACTGCCGCCGAGCGGCTCAAACGAAAGGAAGCCTGTATGGAGTCCTCTGCCTACCCGATGCTCTTTAGCCCGATCAAGGTCGGTACAACCGAGGTCAAGAACCGCGTCTTTATGCCGCCGGTGTCCACGAACCTGGCCGATCATGGCTATGTGACCGACGACTTGGTCGATCATTACCGTGCCCGTGCCAAGGGCGGCGTTGGCCTGATCATCACCGAGGTCGTGACGGTCGAGCCTACCTATACCTATCTGCCGGGTGACATGTGCTGCTACGACGACACGTTTATCCCCGGCTGGGAAAAGCTCGCCGCAGCCGTCCACGAGTATGGCTGCAAGATCATGCCGCAGCTCTTCCACCCCGCCTACATGGCCTTTAACATTCCGGGCACGCCGCGCCTGATCGCTCCGTCCTTCGTGGGACCGTCCTATGCCCGCGAGGCACCGCGTCCTATCACGGTCGATGAGATCCACGAGCTCACGCATCAGTTTGGCGACGCTGCCGTGCGTATGCAGAAGGCCGGTGTCGATGGCGTCGAGGTCCATGCGGCGCACGCCCACGGCATGCTCGGCGGCTTTTTGACCCCGCTCTACAACAAGCGTACCGACGAGTACGGCGGCTCGCTCGACGCTCGCATGCGCTTCTTGCTCGAGGTCATCGCCGAGATTCGCGAGCGCTGCGGCAAGGACTTTATCATCGACGTCCGTATCTCGGGCGATGAGTACACCGATGGCGGCCTGACCCTCAACGACATGATCTACGTCTCGCGTCGTCTGGAGAAGGCCGGCGTCGACATGATTCACGTGTCGGGCGGTACCACCATCAAGCGCGGCTCCGCGATTCCCGCCGCCGGTACCCAGCAGGCCTCGCATGCCGCCTGCTCGCGCGAGATCAAAAAGCACGTCAACATTCCCGTCGCCACTGTCGGACGTATTAACGAGGCCTGGATCGCCGAGGAGCTGATCGAGGACGGCGCTGCCGACATCTGCATGATGGGCCGCGCCAATCTGTGCGATGCCGAGTTCTGCAACAAAGCCGCTGCCGGCAACGCCGACGACATCCGTCCCTGCATCGGTTGCCTGCGCTGCCTGAACGGCATTATGTTCGGCAAGCGCATCTCCTGTACCGTCAACCCGGACGTGGAGCGCGACGAGGCTGGTTACGAGCCTGCCACCGAGGCTAAGAACGTGCTCGTTGTGGGCGCTGGTCCTGCGGGTATGGAGGCTGCCTATATTGCCGCCAAGCGCGGACACAACGTGGTGCTCGTGGATAAGCAGGATGAGCCGGGCGGCGAGATGCGCATCGCAGCCGTTCCGCCGGCAAAGCAGGAGCTCACCCGCGTGATCAAGTACCAGTATCGTCGTCTTGCCGAGGCGGGCGTGAAGTGCGTATTTGGCACCGAGCTTACTGCCGAGGACATTCAGCGTGACTACGCCGGCTACGAGGTTGTCCTGGCTTATGGCGCCGAGCCCATCGCTCCGGCCTTCATGCGGGGCTTTAAGCAGGTTATGACAGCTGACGACCTACTGGGTGGCAAGGCTTTCCCGGGCAAGAAGATCGTCATCGTCGGCGGCGGCACCGTCGGTTGCGAGACGGCCGATTACCTGGCCCCGCTGGTCAACGACCTGTCGCCGGCCAATCGCGATGTCACCGTCATCGAGATGACCAAGACGCTCGCCGCCAACGAGGGCGGTGCCGGTCGCGCGGTGCTCATCACGCGCATGCTCTCCAAGGGCGTCCACGTGCTGACCGAGGCCAAGGTGACCGAGATTACCGAGGACACCATCAGCTACGAGAAGGACGGCGAGGTCCACACCATCGCCGATGCCGATACGCTGGTGCTTGCCATGGGCTATCGTCCCAATACCAAGTTGGCCGACGACCTTGCCGCTGCCGGTGTTGCCGTCCACGTGTTGGGTGACGCCAACAAGTGCGGCAACATTCGCGACGCCATCGGCGACGGCTACAAGGTTGCCTGCGAGCTCTAGTCAACCCCTTGGTGCATGGGGGGCCTGTATCCGCGGCGTCAGTCGGTAAATAGCAAAAAGCGACGGCCGTCCCGTACGTGGGACGGCCGTCGCTTGCGTTAGTTGCAATAGGTCGTGCGATTAGAGCCCCAGGAGCTCCTTGACCTTGGCGATGATGGCCTCGTCGGTGGCGTTGGCAAAGAAGTACTCCTGGAAGTGCTCGCCGGCAAGTGCGCCCTTCACCAGGTCCTGATCGATCTCGCCCAGGACGTCGACGAGCGGACGCATGGTCACAGCGCGCACGCCGTCGAGGATCTTCTTGTTACGCTGCTCGGGCTCAACACGCTCGGCGGGGTAGCCGTTGCCCGAACCAAAGCCAAAGAGCTTCTCGAAGGTGTACTCGAGGTTGAGCTCCTGGCCCCAGCCGTTCTTGAGGGCGAAGGGCATGGCGACGGCGTTGCCATCGTTGACCTGGGCAAAGGTGTAGGCGTCGAGCGGGTCGGCAACATGGCCGCACAGCACGCCGGGGAAGGAGTTACAGGCGAGCATAGCGCCCTCGCCGGTGCCGCAGCCGGTCACGACGTAGTCGGCAGCGCCGGAGTTCAGCAGCACGGCGGCCAGGATGCCGTTTTGCACGTAGGTGAGCGGCTTAGAGTCGGCGTCGGCATACATACCGTAGTTAAAGACGGTGTGGCCCATGGGCTCGACAACCTTCTTAAGGGCAGCCTCGATCATGGGGTTCTTGGAGTTCTGAGAGTTCTCGTTGATCAGAGCGATCTTCATTTGAGTTAACCTTTCAACCAAATGTTTCCATTTTTTGTTTCTGTATGCGGGTGGCGGCTATTCCAACCCGAGGTTGGTTTTGCGGGCGGTGGACGATAAGGTCTGTCGCGAGTTCCGCACGAGCCGGAAAGCACTTAATGTGCTTTCCGTGCGAGCAGGACTGTCTGAGCAGCAGACCTTATCGTCCATGGACTCGCCCGAATGCCCTACTGTGGCTGTTTGCCGATGTATGCCAGGATGCCGCCGTCCACGTACAGAATGTGCCCGTTGACGAAGTTCGATGCGTCGGAGGCCAGGAACACGGCGGGACCCTTCAGATCCTCGGGCGTACCCCAACGGGCTGCCGGCGTCTTGGCAATGATGAACTGATCAAATGGGTGACGGCTGCCGTCGGGCTGCGTCTCGCGCAGCGGCGCGGTCTGCGGTGTGGCGATGTAGCCGGGCCCAATGCCGTTGCACTGGATGTTGGCCTCGCCAAACTCGGAGCAGATGTTCTTGGTGAGCATCTTCAGGCCGCCCTTGGCCGCGGCATAGCCGGCGATGGTCTCGCGGCCCAGCTCACTCATCATCGAGCAGATGTTGATGATCTTGCCGTGGCCCTTGGCGATCATGCCGGGCAGGCAGGCCTTGGACACGATAAACGGTGCGTTGAGGTCAATATCGACGACGCGGCGGAAGTCCTCGGCGCTCATGTCGAGCATCGGGGTACGCTGGATGACGCCGGCGTTGTTGACCAGGATGTCGGGTGTGGTGCCAAAGTCGGCCTCGATCTTGGCGATGAGCTCGGCAACGACGGCCTCGTCGGTGACGTCGGCAACATAGCCGTGAGCGTCAAAACCCAGCTTACGGTAGTGCTTCTCGGCCTCGGCTACTTTGTCGGCGTGACGGGCGTTAAAGGCGATTTTGGCGCCGGCCTCTCCGAGCGCCTCGGCAATGGCCATGCCAATGCCGTAGGTGGCGCCGGTCACGAGCGCGACCTTGCCATCCAGGCGGAAGCTGTCCATAAGATCAGACATAGCGATCCTTTCAAAAGAAACGTTCATCTATAAAAGTCATGCTTCTCATACAAGGTCAGTATAGGCGAAGCGGCGTAATAGCCACCCCTTATTTCCTAAAATCAGGTGAACGTTCACTTTTAAAAGGCGAACGGCAGTCTTGTCCTTGCCGCACGGACGTTTATTCGCCCTGTTCCTGTGTGCCCTCTGCGATCATGTTGCGGTTGTACACCAGATGCAAATACATCGCATCGTGCGCTGCGGTGGGATTGCGCGCGGCGATGGCGTCGGCCACGCCACGGTGGGTGCGGATGGTCTCCTCAACCAGCTTTTTGCCGGTCACGTCGATAAAGAGGGGGACGGATGCCTTGAGCACGCCCATCAGGCGGGGAACGACGAGGTTTCCGGAGCTTTCGGCAATGGCATTGTGGAACGCGGTGTCGGCGGCGGAGTAATCCTCACCGGCCTCGGCCAGGCGCTCGGATTCGTCGCAGAGATCTTTGATACAGACGACCTGGTCGTTGGTTGCGTGCTCGGCCGCCATGCGTGCCATCTGCGGCTCGATCATAAAGCGCACCTCGAGTAGGTCGCGCGCCAGACGCTGCTTGTCGTTGATAAAGGTAAAGCCCAGCGGGTCGTCGGCAACGCCGGGGTTTGACGCCACATAGGTGCCCGAACCTTGCTTAATGCGCACGATATTGCGCGACTGCAGCAACTTCATGGCCTCGCGCACAGTGCTCCTGCCGGCGCCCAAGCGCTCGACCAGCACGGTTTCCTTGGGCAGGCGATCGCCTTGCTCAAGGTGTTCATCCAGAATCAATTGAATGATTTTCTCCGATATTTGCTCGGGGAGTCCCGATTCGGCGCGGGCCATAGCTATGCCTTTCATTACAAAATTCATCTGAGCTATTTTAGCGCACCACGGATGCGATATTGGCCGCTGGATTAGAGTCGGGCGGCTTAGATATACCGTTCGCAGCGCAAATACGACCGTTTACCAAATACATCAGATGTATTTCGAACAAATTTCAAAATGAAACATCAGACCTTTCCAAAACACGCTATAGTCATCAGACAAATTCAAAAGGTCTGATGAATTGGAGGAAAGATGTCAGACCCAACGTTTATGGCTGATCCCACCAGGCTGGTCATCGCCGCCATCGTGGGCATCGCGCTGCTGCTTGCGCTCATCATCAAGTTCAAGCTGCATCCCGTGCTGTCGATGATGGTCTCGGCGCTCGCGACTGGCATCGGCGCCGGTATGCCGCTCGACCTGGTGGCGGACACTGTCACCAAGGGCGTGGGCACCACGCTGCAAAACATCGCCCTGCTCATTGGCCTGGGTTCGATGTTTGGCCAGATTCTTGAGGAGAGCGGCGGCGCCAAGAAGATTGCCCAGACCTTCATCGATACCTTTGGGCAGGGTCACTCCAGCTGGGCACTGGGCATTACCGGTCTGGTCATCGGCACTACGGTGTTCTTTGAGGCGGGCGTAGTCGTTTTGATTCCGCTTGCGTTTAGCGTGGCATCCCAGACCAAAAAGTCGACGCTCTACTACGGCATCGCGCTGCTCGCGGGACTTGCCGCTGGCTATGCGTTTGTGCCGCCATCGGCCGGTTCGGTTCTGGTCGCCGGCACGCTCGGTGTCGACCTGGGCACCATGATTCTTGTCGGTATCCCCACCGCCTTCATCGCCATGGCAATCGCTGGCGTCATCTGGGGCCGCAACGTCGGCGGTCGCATCTTTACCGATGTTCCGGAGCACTTTACCTCTGCCGAGGGCGCGAGCGACGAAAAGGAGCTTCCCTCCTTTAGTATGGTGCTTGCCATCGTGCTCACGCCGCTTTGTCTGATTTTGCTGGGCACGCTGTCTTCTTATATCCCCATGCCCGCCGAGCTCGCCTCGATTCTCGCCTTCCTGGGCAAGCCGTTCGTCGCTTTGACGCTTGCCACGCTCGTCGCGATGTATCTGCTGGGCGCGCGCCGCGGCTACTCCGGCGCCGAGCTCAAGGCCCTGCTCGACCGCTCTCTTAAGCCCGTCGGCATGATCTTGCTGGTTATCGCCTGTGGCGGCGTCATTCGCTGGATGCTGCAGGACTGCGGCTTGGGCCAGGTTATCGGCCCTATGCTCGAGGCCTCACCGCTGCCTTTGGTGGTCGTTGCCTTTTTGATTGCCGTCATGGTGCGTGCCTCTGTCGGCAGCTCTATCGTCGCTATGACCATGGCATCGGGCATTATGGCCGCCATGCCCGCGGTTTCCGGAGCCTCAGTGCTCATGCGTGCCGCTATCTGTCTTGCTATCTGCGGCGGTGCCACGGCCCTCTCGCACGTCAACGATGCCGGTTTCTGGATGTGCTCTTCGTTCCTCGAGATTGATGAGAAGACCACCCTCAAGTCCTGGACCGTTATGGAGACGCTCATCGGCCTTTCGGGTCTTGCCTGCGCCCTGGTGATTTCGTTCTTCGCCTAGTTCGCGTAGCTAAGCATCTTTCACCGAGTGCATCGCTCGGTACCCATTTTCACCTGATTCATTAACCAACGATCGGTACAACCGTTCAAACCAAAAGAGGAGAGCATTATGGACGAGAAGACCAAGGCACAGACCAAGGCACAGATTCAGCAGGAGGCAGCCGACCTGGTTGCCAAGCTGCAGCCGCGTTCTGGCAAGTTCCGCACCATCAGCCCCGAGATGGACCCGCTGCGTCTGGGCTCCGGCTGGACGATCGAGGACCTGGACAAGCCGCAGGTCATCATCGAGTCGACCTTTGGCGATTCGCACCCGGGTTCTGCCGGCCTGTTCGAGCTGGTCGAGGAGGTCCGTGCCGGCGTTGCCGAGGCTGGCGGTCACGGTGCCCGTTACTTCTGCACCGATATCTGCGACGGCGAGGCCCAGGGCCACGACGGTATTAACTACTCGCTGCCCAGTCGCGACATGATCGCCAACATGATCGAGATTCATGCCAAGGCCACCCCGTTCGACGCCGGCGTCTTTGTCGCCAGCTGCGATAAGGGCCTGCCTGCGAACCTCATGGCCATGGGTCGCATCAACATCCCCTCCATCGTCGTTACCGGCGGCGTCATGGATGCAGGCCCTGACCTGCTGACCCTGGAGCAGCTCGGCGCGATTTCTGCCCGCTACGAGCGCGGCGAGATCTCTCGCGAGGAGCTTGAGTTTGCCAAGCACAACGCATGCCCCAGCTGCGGCGCCTGCTCCTTTATGGGTACCGCCTCGACCATGCAGGTCACGGCCGAGGCCCTGGGCCTTATGCTCCCCGGCACGGCTCTGCTGCCCGCCACCAGCTCCGACCTGCGCGAGTTCGCCCGCGAGGCCGGCCGTCAGTCCGTGTGGCTCTCCGAGCACAACCTGTGTCCGCGCGACATCGTGACCAAGGAGTCCTTCGAGAACCTCATCATGGTCCACGGCGCCATCTCCGGTTCCACCAACTCGCTGCTGCACATTCCCGCGATCGCCCGCGAGTTTGGCATCGAGATGTCCGCCGACGATTTCGATCGCCTGCACCGTGGCGCCCACTACCTGCTCAACGTTCGCCCCGCAGGCGAGTGGCCGGCGCAGTTCTTCTACTATGCGGGCGGCGTGCCGCGCATCATGGAGGAGATCAAGTCGATGCTCCACCTCGACGTTATGACCATCACCGGCAAGACTCTCGGCGAGAACCTCGAGGATCTCAAGAACAACGGCTATTACGAGAAGTGCGGTCGTTACCTTGAGAAGTGGAATCTCAAGCGCGAGGACATCATCCGCCCGTTTGACCAGGCCTTCGGTACCGACGGTTCCATCGCCATCCTCCACGGCAATCTTGCTCCCGAAGGCGCGGTCGTCAAGCACACCGTCGTTCCGCGCGAGATGTTCCAGGCTACGCTCAAGGCCCGTCCGTTCGACTGCGAGGAAGACGCCATTCACGCCGTCCTGACGCACGAGGTCAAGCCCGGCGATGCCGTTATCATTCGCTATGAGGGACCCAAGGGTTCCGGTATGCCCGAGATGTTCTACACCACCGAGGCTATCGCCAGCGATCCCGAGCTGGGTGCGAGCATTGCCCTGATCACCGATGGCCGCTTCTCCGGCGCCTCCAAGGGCCCGGCTATCGGTCACGTTTCGCCCGAGGCTGCCGTGGGCGGTCCGATTGCCCTGATCGAGGAAGGCGACCTTATCCAGATCAACATTCCCGAGCGCTCGCTGTTTATCGTGGGCATCGCCGGCAAGAAGATGGAGCCGGCCGAGGTCGACGCCGTCCTGGCCGAGCGTCGAGCCGCTTGGAAGCCCAAGACTAATCGCTATACCTCCGGCACGCTCAAGTTCTTTACCGAGCATGCGGTTTCCGCCATTCAGGGTGGCTACATGGAGTAGCGCCCATGCGCATCAAATATCTCCTCTCATAGATTCGCGGTACGAAGGGCCCCGAGCTTGCACTGAGCTCGGGGCCTTTTTGTTCAACCTTGGCTAAAAAAGCCCCGTCCCAAAAAGACTGGTTGGAAGTTGCACTGAATTGGGGATTGTTTGACGGCGCGGGTGACGCCAGCGCCCCCTATTTCACCGCAACTGAGGGGATGGGGGATGCGATAGTATTACGTGGTGAAATTCGACAAACCGTGGGCTTCATCCGAGGGCTTTATGGAACAACACCAGCATTATCAGAGCTTGCAAGATCAGGCATATAACGCATTGCGCTCCAAGATCATCTATGCCGAGCTCAAGCCCGGCACGCGCCTTTCGGCGATTGGTCTGGAAAAAGAGACAGGAATCGGGCGTACGCCCATTCGCGAATCCTTTGTGCGCCTGCGCGAGCAGGAGCTGGTCGAAACACGTCCCAAAAGCGGCACCTACGTTTCTAAGATCAGCATGGAACACGCCGAGAATGCCTGTTTCTTGCGCGAAAAGCTCGAAAGAAGCGTACTCATTAAATGTTGTTCGGCTGCTACGCCCGAGCAAAAGCAGCGGCTTGAGCAGATTCTTGCCGAGTCCGAGTCGCTCGACCATAGCGAAACGCGTCGCTTTTTCGATCTGGACAACCTGTTCCATGAGACGTGTTTTGAGATTGCCGGCCGCCACATGTTGTGGGATTGGATGAAGAGCGTCAATACGCATTTTGAGCGATACAACTGGTTGCGTATGGTGTCGCAGGATCTGAATTGGGAGCCGATTCGTCGGCAGCATCGCCGGATTCTCGAGGCCATTAAGAGGGGCGATACCGATGCGGCGAGTTATCTGGCAGAGACGCACTTGCACCTGATGCCCGAGGAGCAGGGCCCGGTTATCGCCTTGCATCCCGACTATTTTGAGCTGCCTAAAGACTCGTCTATCTAGCCCATCATCGCATCTGCTCGAGACGCAAAAACGACGCTGCTCACCTACAGCGTTTTACAACCGAGATTTTTAAAAAAATGTCTAAAATGGCTCAGACTGCCGACATTGGGAAACGGGGTGCGCTATGGCGCAGATGAGAATCAAGGACATTGCCGCCGAGGCGGGCGTGAGTCCGGCCACGGTCTCGCGCTATCTCAACAACCGCCCCGGGCAAATGACCGAGGAAACCCGTGCTCGCATCGCCGCGGTTATCGAGCGCACCGGCTATCGCCCACGTGCCGCCGCGCGCAATCTGCGCAGCTCGCGTACGAACCTCATTGGCGTGATTCTGGCTGACATCGCCAACCCGTTCTCGAGCGCCATGCTCGAAGGGCTTTCCGCCAGCGCCGCCGCGCGCGGCTGCTCGCTTATGACGGCCATTAGCGGCAACGATCCCGCCAAGGAGGCCGAGTCGCTCACCAGGCTTATCGACGCTGGCGTGGACGGTCTGGTCGTCAACACCTGCGGAGGCAATGACGAGGCGATCGCCGCGGCAGCGGGACGCCTGCCCGTCGTGCTGCTCGACCGCGACGTTGCCGCCGGCGGTGTCGATCTGGTGACATCTAACAACCGCGAGCTGGTCGCCGGCCTGGTAGACGCCTTGGCCTCTGCGGGCAGCGAGCGCCTGTGCCTGCTCACCGAGGCAAGCGACGACAGCCCCGTGCGTCGCGAGCGCGCCGAGGCCTTTACTGACGAGCTTTCGCACCGCGGCCTTGCGGGCGAGGTCGTCACCCTGGCCGACGGTGGCGCCACGGGCGTCAGCCGCTTGGACGAGACCATCCGCGGCTATGCAGGCAAAAAGCTCGGCCTCATTGCCGTCAACGGCCTGGTCTTCTTGCGCCTGACCGAGGCGCTGGCCCAGCTTGGCCCCTCGCTGCCGGCAGGGCTCAAAATCGCGACGTTTGACGACTATCCCTGGAACCACGTGCTCTTTGGCGGAGTCACCACGGCCGCGCAGGATACCCTTACCATTGCCGAGCGCGTAGTCGAGCGCCTCTCCGAGCGCATCGACGTCGTCACCACTACGGTGGGCGAGGCCGCAAAGCTGGCGCCCAAACGCATCGAGATTCCCGGCCACATCGAACACCGCGCTTCGACCTCGCGCTAGCCGCCTGTCCGAGTCGGTCTGTTCGTGCTTGGCACCCGCCCTGCGCGCACGTTTTTTGAGCGCTTGATACGCTTTAACCCTGCGGAAACATTTTTCTGCGATAGTATCTGCGATATAGACCAGTCGAAACCCGCCCGAAAGAAAGGGGAGCGACATGAACCAGCAGAACATCGATTACGTACTCCGCTCCGTAGAGCAGCGTGACATCCGCTTTGTGCGTCTGTGGTTTGTCGACATTCTCGGCCGCCTTAAGAACTTTGCTATTAGCCCCGAGGACCTCGAGGTCGCTTTTGAGGAGGGTATTGGCTTTGACGGCTCCGCCATCGAAGGCTTTGCCACGCCCGAGGAAGCCGATATGCTGGCGTTTCCCGATGCTTCGACCTTCCAGATCCTGCCGTGGCGCCCGAGCCACAACGGCGTCGCCCGTGTGTTCTGCGACGTGTGCACTCCCGATCGCAAGCCGTTTGCCGGCGACCCGCGCGATGCCCTGCGCCGCATGTTCCGCAAGGCCGAGAAGGCTGGCTATCTGCTCAACGTGGGCGCCGAGCTGGAGTATTACTACTTCCCCGACGAGCACACCCCCGAGCCGCTCGACAACGTGGGCTACTTCGATCTTTCGGTGAGCGATGCCGCCCGCGACCTGCGCCGCAACACGGTCCTCACGCTCGAGAAGATGTCCGTGCCCGTGGAGTACACCTTCCACGCTGCCGGCCGCTCGCAGCACGGCATGAGCCTGCGCCACGCCGAGGCCCTGAGCATGTCCGACGCCATCACTACGGCCAAACTCATCATTAAGCAGCAGGCCTACGAGAGCGGTTGCCACGCCTCCTTTATGCCCAAGCCGTTGGCTGGCGAGGACGGCAGCGCTATGTTCCTGTGCCAGTCGCTGTTCGACCACGACGGCAACAACGTCTTTTGGGGCGAGGACGACGAGAAGTACCATCTCTCCGATATCGCCAAGCACTACATGGCCGGCATTCTGGCACACGCGCGCGAGATCAGCGCCATCACCAACCCCACGGTCAACTCGTACAAGCGCATCACCACGGGCGGCGACTCCGTGCCACAGTACGCCACGTGGGGCCTGCGCAACCGCGCGAGCATGGTCCGCATCCCGGTCTACAAGCCCGGCAAGCAGCTGTCCACGCGCATCGAGCTTCGCAGCCCCGACCCCATGGCCAATCCGTACCTGGTCAACGCCGTCACGCTGGCGGCTGGTCTCGACGGCATCGAGCGCAAGCTGGAGCTCCCGCCCGAGGCCACGGCCGAGACGCTCAAGCTTACCGACCGTCAGATGGTCGAGGCCGGCTACACGCCGCTGCCGCGCTCGCTCAAAGAGGCGCTCGACGTGTTTGAGGACTCGCAGTTTATGAAGGATGCCCTCGGCGAGCACATCCACAGCTTCTTCCTCAAAAAGAAGCGCGACGAGTGGCATAAGTTTGAGTCTACGATCACCGAGTGGGAGATCAAGCACTACCTGGCGAACTCCTAATCGCGCTGGCTTGTTCCAGTACGATTGAGCTCATTTCCTTGGAGGCCGATATGTCCGAAAAGAGTGCCCTGTTCATGGCGCGCACGACGCGCTTCCACGAGTTTGCCCGCAGCTTGACGACCACCCTGGGTGTCGAGGTGAGCCTGGCTACCCCCGATTCGCCGACTGCGGCGCACGACTTTGACCTGCTGATCCTCGATTCCGACGGCATCCGCAGCGACCGCATCGATCAGATTGCCAAGTGGCTTGACGATCGCGGCGGCGTCCCCATGTTGGTGATCGTCGACGACGAGGCGCTCGGCACCCTGCGCCTGCCGAATCACGCGCATGCCGACTTTGTATGCCCCACGGCGACGCCCAACGAGCTCAAGGCTCGCGCGCAGCGCCTGATGGGCGAGGAGGAGACCGTCACCGCCGACGACGTGCTCAACATCGATAACCTCGAGATCAACCTGGCCACCTACCAGGTGACGCTCGATAACGAGCCCATCGACCTGACGCTGATGGAGTACTCGCTGCTGAGCTTTTTGGCGACGCACCCCAACCGCGCCTACAGCCGCGAGGTGCTGCTGCACCGCGTGTGGGGCTTTGAGTACTGCGGCGGCACGCGCACCGTCGACGTGCACATTCGACGCATCCGCTCCAAGGTGGGCCCGCAGATCGCGGCACACATCACCACCGTCCGCGGCGTGGGCTATCTGTTTAAGGACTAGCTTTTCACCACAAAGGGGACAGGCACCTTTGTGGTGGTTTTGCCGCAGGCCGGGTCCTTTTGGGCCTGCAACAGAACTTAAGCCTTCCTAAAAGATTGCGTTCTCATACACGTGCACCCGCATATTGGGGTACAACTCAACGTGAACAATGATGGCCCGCCACATGTTTGGCGGGCCTTTGGTTATTTGACGAAAGGATCGCAGCTATGAGCGAGAACGATTCCCAGCGTCCCCAGGATGCGGGCCACGCCGGCGAGACGCAGCAGCAACCGCGCGTGCAGGTGGAGTCGACGCCTGCCGACGGCAACATTCCCTACGTGCAGGCCTACGACACGCAGACCGGCAAGCCGCTGAGCGGCCAGCAGGTTGTAAACAAGCACACAGTGGTCAAGACCAAGACCAAAAAGCTGCCGATCTTCATTACGGCGCTTGCCGGCTGTGCCTGCGGCGCCCTGCTGGTCATCGCGCTCATTATGAGTGGCACGCTCGATATCGGCGGCGGCAGGAACGCCGTGACGGCGGGTGCTTCGGGTTCATCGACGCAAAAGATCACCATCGACTCCGAGGACACCACGCTGGCCGAGGCCGTTTCTGCCAAGGCCCTGCCCTCCGTGGTTTCTATTACCGCCACTTCGAGCGGCAGCCAGAATGGCTCGCTTTCGCAGTCTGCTGACGAGTCGGATAGTTCGGGCAGCGTCGGTTCGGGCGTTGTGCTCGATACCGAGGGCCACATCCTCACCAACAACCATGTGGTCGATGGCTATGACCAGTACGTGGTGACCATGGACGACGGAACCACGTACGAGGCCGAGTTCGTGGGCAACGATGCTTCGAGCGACCTGGCCGTCATCAAGCTCAAGGATGCTGACGCCTCCAAGCTCACGCCGATTGAGATCGGTGACTCCTCCAAGCTCAACGTGGGCGAGTGGGTCATGGCGATCGGCTCGCCGTTCGGCAACGAGCAGTCTGTCTCCACGGGTATCGTGTCGGCGCTGTATCGCTCCACGGCCATGAGCTCTACCAGCGGCAACACCATCTACGCCAACATGATCCAGACCGATGCCGCCATCAACCCGGGCAACTCCGGCGGCGCACTCGTCAACGACAATGGCGAGCTGGTGGGTATCAACTCGCTCATCGAGAGCTACTCGGGCTCCAGCTCGGGCGTGGGTTTTGCCATTCCGGTCAACTACGCCAAGAACATTGCCGACCAGATCATCGACGGCAAGACGCCGGTGCATCCATACATGGGCGCTACGCTTTCGAGCGTCAATGCGCTCAACGCCCGCACCAACAAGCTGAGCACCGATAGCGGCGCGTATGTGGCAAGCGTCGTCGAGGACGGTCCTGCCGCCAAGGCTGGCGTCCAAGAGGGCGATGTCATTACCAAGCTGGGCGACGATGAGATTACGAGTGCCGATGGCCTGATCATTGCGCTGCGCAGCCACGAGGTGGGCGAGAAGGTCGAGATCACGCTCATGCGCGGCAAGGACGAGAAGAAGGTCACGGTTGAGTTGGGCTCTGACGAGGAGCTGCAGAGCCAGCAGCAGGACGACAGCGCGACCGACACCGGCAACGGCGGCATCACCGACGAGCAGTTGCGCCAGTACCTGGAGGAGCTGTTGGGCCAGCAGGGCCAGGGTCAAGGCTACGGCCAGGGTTACTAGCGAGCCGTTTCGCACATATCGAGGCCAGAGGGGCTGTCCCATCAACGTGGGACAGCCCCTCTTTTCTTATTGATCCGTTGGGGACGGAGGAAAACGGATCATTTAGAGTTGATAAGAGCATGGTTGGATCGCGCGATCCACCCCGGTCTAGCGGCTGCCGATTCGGTGCGGTTTGAGACCGCTATTCGGCCCCGTTGCGACCGGTGGTACTCTTGTATCCGTTTGAAATCGAGCGAAGGAGTGCCGCTATGGAGCAATCGAGCCTGTTTGGTGACGGCGTGGACATCGATACCGAAACGCCCACGAGCGCGGATGCCGCCGCACCGACCGATGCCCGCGCCCAGGCCGCCGCGCGCGCGGCAGAGCTGCGCCACGAGCTCGACTACCATGCCTACCGCTACTACATGCTCGATGCGCCCGAGATCACGGACGCCGCCTTCGACAAAATGCTCGTTGAGCTGCAGGAAATCGAGGCGGCCTATCCCGACCTCGTGACGCCTGACAGCTATACCCAGCGCGTGGGCGGCTACGTGAGCGAGCAGTTTACGCCGGTCACGCACATGGCGCGCATGTATTCCATGGACGATGCCATGGATCTGGACGAACTCGACGCATGGCTCCAGCGCACTGAGGATGCCCTCGGTGCCGGTAGCGTCACCTATACCTGCGAGCTTAAGATCGACGGCCTGGGCGTGGCGCTTACCTACCAAAACGGCGCCTTCGTACGTGCAGCCACACGTGGCGATGGCACCACGGGCGAGGACGTGTCGCTCAACGTCCGTACCATCAAAGATGTGCCCATGCACCTGTCCGAGCCGGCGCTCGCCCACATGGGTGCCGACCGCGAACGTACCATCGAAGTACGCGGCGAGGTCTATATGCCCAAGGGCAGCTTTGTTCGTCTGAATGACGAGGCCGATGCCGAGGGCCGCGACCCCTTCGCCAACCCGCGCAACGCCGCCGCCGGCAGCCTGCGCCAAAAGGACCCCAAGGTCACAGCGCGCCGCGATCTCGCTACCTTCATCTACGCCATCGCCGATACCGATCCGCTGCACGTTCACAGCCAGCGCGAATTTCTCGACTGGCTGCGCAACGCCGGCTTTAGCGTCAACCCCAACGTGGCTCGTTGCGCCACGCCGGCCGAGGTTCACGAGTTCTGTGCCCAGGCCCTCGAGCACCGCGGCGACCTCGATTACGACATCGACGGCGTGGTCGTAAAGGTCGACAGCTTCCAGCAGCAGCTCGACCTGGGCTTTACCGCCCGCGCGCCGCGCTGGGCCATTGCCTTTAAGTTTCCGCCCGAGGAAAAGCAGACCATCCTACGCGAAATCCGTATCCAGGTGGGTCGCACCGGTGTGCTCACGCCGGTCGCCGAGTTCGACCCGGTGACAGTTGCCGGCTCCACCATCGCGCGCGCCACGCTGCACAACATCGACGAGATCCATCGCAAAAACGTGCGCGAGGGCGACACCATTATCGTGCACAAGGCAGGCGACGTAATTCCCGAGGTCGTGGGCCCGGTGCTCGACAAGCGCCCGGCCGATTCGGTCGACTGGCACATGCCCGAGGTCTGCCCCGTGTGCGGCAGCCCCGTGGTCCACGAGGATGGCGAGGTCGCTTACCGCTGCGTGTCCATCGACTGCCCCGCGCAGCTCAAGGAGCGCCTGCTCCACTGGGTGAGCCGCGGCTGCATGGACGTCGACGGCCTGGGCGACGAGATCGTCGACAAGATGATCGCCGCCGGCCTGATCCACGATGTCGCGGACTTCTACCAGCTCACGGTCGACGACATCGCAGGCCTGGACACGGGGCGCACCTATGCTAGCTCCAACAGTAAAAAGGGCGTTAAGAAGGGCGACCCCATTCCGGTGGGCCTCAAGACGGCCGAGAAAATCATCGCCGAGCTCAACAAGTCCAAGAGCCAGCCGCTCGGTCGCGTGCTGTTTGCCCTGGGCATCCGCCATGTGGGCAAGAGTGTGGGCGAGGTCATCGCCGAGCGATTCCTGTCGATTGACAAGCTCATCTTGGCGAGCGAAGAGGACATCGCCGAGTGCGAGGGCATCGGTCCCAAGATTGCGGCGAGCGTCAAGCAGTTCCTGGCCGTGCCCGAGAACCTTGCCGTGCTGGAGCGCCTGCGCCAAGCGGGCCTTTCGCTCGAGGTCGACTTGGGCGCCGCGCACGCGCAGGCCGCAGCCGACGCTGGCGTGGCAGGCGAGCTCGCCGACGCACAGCCACTCGCGGGTCTGACCTTCGTGCTCACCGGCACGCTCGTCAACCGCACGCGCGATGAGGCGGGCGCGGCGCTCAAGGTGCTCGGCGCCAAGGTTTCGGGCAGCGTGTCGAAGAAGACGAGCTATCTGGTCGCCGGTCCCAAAGCGGGCTCCAAGCTCACCAAAGCCGAGCAGCTGGGCGTACCCGTGCTGGACGAGGACGCACTCGAGCAGATCTTGGCTACTGGTGAGGTACCCCAGGCTTAGTGCATCAATAGTCAAATTAAAGAACCTCCCGGAAGCACGATGCCTTTCGGGAGGTTCTTACTTTGCCGAAATAACCGGCACCGTGATCTGCGTCACGTAGGTCGCGGGGTCGTCGCTGATGATGTCATCGATCAGGGCAATCTCGCGCGATGGACCGGCGGGTGTCAGGTTATGTTCGCGCATATAGCCGAGCAGCTGCTTATAGCGCGGGCCCGCTTGCCCGTGCGTGCCGCGGAAACTTATGGTCAGGCAGCGCGCGGCGGTTCGCGTCTCGACGTCGCCCACGTAATCATCGGTGTCATCGAGCAGCAAAAAGACCTCGTCGTAGCCATCAAAGTCGCCGGCTGCGAGGCGCTCGGCGCTAATCCCGACGCCTAAGTTGCCCAGAAAGACAAAGGTCTCGTGCTGGCCCTTCTGCAGCTGACGAATCTGCCACTCTAGCGCATAGGCGTCGGTAGGGTTGACGCGTTCGCGCAACACGGCGCAGCGAAGCTCGGGCGCATCGATTGTGCAAATGGTATTGAGCTCGATGTTCAAGGCATTGTGCAGCAGAGCAAGCCGGTTATCGATCTTGCGCGACACACGCTCCAGCTCACGTCGTTTGCGCTCGATGAGCTTTTGCTGCTGAGCCAGCTGCCGCTGCATAAGGTTCACGTCGCGCGTGGTCACAAACTCACGGATTTGCGCGAGCGGTAAGTCGAGAACACGCAGATGACTGATGGTATTGAGGGTGGAGAGCTGCCGCGATCCGTAGTAGCGGTACCCACTTGCCGGATCGATGTGCGCCGGGTCCAGCAAGCCCATCTGCTCGTAATGGCGCAACGTGCCCACGCTCAGGTTAAACAGGCGCGCCACTTCACCAATGCGGAGCAGGCCCTCAGTATGTTCACTTGGCGTGTCGGTCACAGGACCGCTCCTTTCGGTAAAAAGCAGGGGAGGGGCGTCAGACTCGCGTTGCCCCGCTACGCTACCAACTTGTCAAAAG
>USBA01000004.1 GCA_900552735.1 uncultured Collinsella sp.
TACACCTACGACGACGCTGTCCGCACCGTGACGATCGCCATCGCCGACGACACCGCCGGTACGCTCACCGCCACGACAACCGTCTCCGGCGGTTCAGAGGGCACGCTGGTGACCGAGTACAAGACCGGCGCGGCTGCGGTCGAGAGCGCCGTGGTCCCGTTCGTCAACAGCTATAGCGCTACGACCAACACGCCTGGTGGCACCGCTGCTCAGGTCGTTGCCGCCAAGACCCTGACCGGTCGCCCGATGGTCGACGGCGAGTTCTGGTTCGGTATCGCCTATCAGGGTGAGCTTGTGGGTTATGAAAATCTCAAGCCCAATATCGGCGGGCACGTGAGCTTTGATGCTCTGCACTACGACACCAAGATGCTTGCCGATCTTGAGTCTGCTGGGCTTGCCCATCGTACCGATAAGGACGGCAAGCTTGCCTGGACCATTAACTACACGGCCTACGAAGATTTATTCGGGCTGCCAAATGGCGTTTCCGCTACAACGTGGAGCTTTGGCTTTAAGGTTATCGTCGTCGACAACGGTGACGGTACCCTGACGGCAACGGTCGACTACGGCGGCGTCGAGCCCTTGTTCGAGAACGTCTACGGCGCCGAGGCCGTCGATGCCGCGCTCACCGGTACTAAGAAGCTCCAGGTTGCCGATGGTCTGGCCCCGGCCGACATCGCGGGTAAGTTTACCTTTACCGTGACCGCTGACGAGGCGGGTGCCCCGATGCCCGAGCGCACGACCGCAACCAACGACGCGGCCGGCAACGTGGACTTTGGCAAGATCCACTTTACGCTCGAGGACCTCAACCGCGCCCTGGGCGTGACGGACGATGCGACCGATAAGGCCGAGGCAGACGAAGCTGACGAGGCTGAGGCCGACGAGGCAGAGGCTGAAGAGGCCGACGCCGACGCTGATGCCAACGCCGACGAGCCCAGCGACGAGTCCGAGCCCGCAGATCCCGCTGCCCCGCGCTCGCACACCTTTACCTACACGGTGGCCGAGTCCGGTAGCGCCCCTGGCGTGACCAACGACACCAACGCCACGCGCAAGGTTTCCTACACCGTGACCGATGACGGTGCTGGACATCTGATCGTCAAGCGCGACGGCGGCGACGGTGCGGCCTTTACGTTCACCAACACGTACGGCGTGGCACCTACCGATTCTTCCGTGACCGATCAGGTCAAGACGGTTAAGCGTCTGACCGGCCGCGACCTTGCAGCTGGCGAGTTCACGTTTGAGCTGCTCGAGGACGGCGTGACTGTCGCTAGTGGCACCAACGACGCCAACGGCACTGTGACACTGAGCCCGATCCGCTACGAGGCACCCGGCACGCACACGTACACGCTGCGCGAGGCTTGCCCCAACGCGCTCGGCCTGTACAAGGGCGTCACCTATGACAGCACGACCTACACCGTCGTGACCACCGTCTCCGACAATGGTGACGGCACGCTGACCGCGACGCACAAGCTCGAGGGAACTACCGAGTCGGCTGGCTTTACCAACAAGTATCACGCCATGCCCACGCAGGTTTCCATCGGCGCGGTCAAGGTGCTCGAGGGGCGCGAGCTCAAGAAGGACGAGTTTAGCTTTAAGCTCGTTGGCGAGGACATCGAGTCTACGGTTACCAACGATGCCGACGGCAAGATCAACTTCGATAAGTTCGAGTACGACGAGCCTGGTACGTACGTCTACACCATCAGCGAGGTCAAGGGCGACGAGGCCGGTATGACCTACGACAAGTCCGTCTTTACCGCGACCGTCAACGTGGTCGACGACGGCGAGGGCAACCTCAAGGCGAGCGTCGCCTATGCCAAGGGCGACAAAAGCGTCGAGGGTATCGTGTTCAACAACACGTACAAGAAGCCCGAGACGCCCGTGCCGACGCCCGACCCCGGCACGCCCAAGACCGTGACGAACATCGTCAAGACGGTCAAGGGTTTCCTGCCCACCACGGGTGACCAGCAGGCCGCCGCATTGCTCATGGCATTCGTCATTGCCATGGCCGGCGTCGGAGCCCTGGTCTGGGGTATCCGTAAGCGCTAGGCACGCTGGCAGCGCCCCGGGCCAAAAGGCCCCCGGCGGCCGGCGGGGAGCCAGAACATAGCCCCCGCCGCGCCCGCCCCCCCGCCCGCGCGGCCGGGGGGGCCCCCAAACCACCCCCCCCCCCCCCCCCCCCCCCCCCCGGGCGGCAACCCCCCCCCGCGGGGGGGCCGCTTTTGTGCGTTGGGGAGGAGGGCGCGCCACGAAAACGGCCCATCTACTACGTTTAGCCCCTTACCCCCAACCATGCCAAAAAACGCGAAAACAAAACCGCAGGTAGAACGCCTGCGGTTTTGTTCAAAATGAAGGTATGGTCAGGGGTACCGAGTCAAACGTAGTAGATGGGCCGGTTCCGTGGCGAGCGTTGCCAGCTGATCCCTCGGGGACGGAGGAAAACGGATCATTTTGGTCCCGCGAGGCTTGCGGAGACACTCGTGTAGGGCCGCCCGAACATAATTCTGCCGGTTTACGGGGCTGAGCCACGAGTTCCCAACCATGCCGATATCTGTGAAAATAAAACCGCAGGTAGACAAGCCGTCATTTTTCGAAAAACGCAAGTATGGATGGGGGTCCTGAGTTTGGCCCCGTAAACCGGCATAGTTTTGAAATGACATTAAAGCGGTAACAGCCATTTTGCTATGCCGGGGCGCTTGGCCTTTGGGCAACTACCCTCGCAGGTAGGCGATGGCGATCTGCGTGCGGTTGCGTAGGCCTATTTTGGCTAGGATTGAGCTGATGTGGTTGCGCACGGTGCCTTCGCCCATGTAGGCGGTGGCGGCAATCTCCTTGTTGTCGAGGCCGCGGGCGATGAGCTCGGCGACCTCGAACTCGCGGTCGGTCAGGCCGGCAAAGGCTGCGGGCCGGCGAGGCGTTTCTGTCTCGGCTCCCGCCCCGTCAAAGTCAACATCTTCAATCGCCTTGCCTTCGAGCACGCGTTTGCCGTCCATGACCTGCTCCAACGCCGGAGGAATGGCGGCGACATCGGTCTTGATCAGGTAGCCGCGGGCACCCAGTTTGAGCGCCGACACAATGTACTCGTCATCCGAGAATGTCGTCAGAAACACCACGCGTGCCGCGGGGTCGTGCTCAAGGATTTCGCGCGCCGCCGAAAGGCCGTCGCGCCCTGGCATCTGAATGTCGAGCAGCGCGACGTCGGGTGCATGCTCGGCGTAGAGCGCCACCGCGTCGTCGCCGTCGGCACCGGTGCCCACCACTTCGATCTGCGGCTGAGCGCCCAGGATAATCTTGAGTGAATCGACCACCAGGCGGTCGTCGTCGACAACTATGAGCCTCATCGGCCCTCATCTCCTTGCTGTTTGGGACCGGTGGCAAACACGCGCCAGCCGCCGGCGCCGGCACGCGGGCCGGCGGAGAAGGTGCCGCCAAGCGCCTCGATGCGCTCGCGCATGGAGGCAAGCCCCATGCCCTCCACGGCGCCGCGGCTGCTTGCTTGGACCCCGCCCGCGCCATCATCGGTAACGATGAGCTGGTAAAACGACGGATGCTCCATGCATCGTACAGTGACGGTCTGGGCGCAAGCGTGGCGCATGGTGTTGGAGAGCGCCTCGCGCAGGACCGCCGCAAAGCAGTTGGCGACGTTTGCGGGTGCATGCTCGGTCATAACTTCAAGCTCAATCTGCGGACCGCCGTCCGAGTGCGCGCCTTCAACAATGTGTTCGAGCTGCACGGAAAGGTCGACGGCGTTGTCGTTGAGCGCGTGGACGCTGGCGCGCACGAGCTGGAGCGCCTCGTCAACTGTGCGTTTGACGTCGGCGAAATCGGCGGCGACGCCGGGCTCATCGGCATGGACCACGCGCAGGGCCTCGGCTTGAAGCGAGGCGCGCGTGAGCTGGTGGCCCACGTTATCGTGGATCTCGCGCGCGATACGGGCGCGTTCGGCGAGCGTCGCGAGCTCGACTTCGTAGTCCTGGCGGTCGGCGAGGTCGCGGTTGCGCGCCTCGAGTGCCAGGGCGCGTTCTTGCAGCTTGTCGCGGGTGCGGCGCATGCGTTCCTGTTCGCGCTCCAGCTGCGCGGTGCGCAGCGACAGCAACGTGGCGGCGACCGAAAGGATGGCGGTTAGCAGCAGTGTTTGGGTGGTGAGCGCGCCGCCGCGAAGGTTCGCGACAAGCGCGCAGACAAACACGGCGCCAATCGCCATCGCGGGCCAGATTCGTTCACGGCGAACGCGTCGCGCGATGTCATAGAGAGCGAGAGGCGCAAACGGTACAAACGGCGGCACGACGACGGCCGCGATGATGTAAGCGCAGCTCGCGGCCTCGCTCGCGCGCCGGGTGCGTTTCCCCTGTGTGACCTCGGCCAGCGAGGTGGCAATAACGCCAAGGCAAAACGCCGCGACCAGGCGAGCGTCCACAGCAAGACCCATGGCGGCCGCAATACAGCACGCCAGCACGATCGATTTGTCGAAAAGCCTGTTCATACGGGTATTGTACGCGAAGCTGCGTGTGGTGGAGGGACCGCCTGCGCAACTGTGACATTCCTCCCACGCGGCAAAGCGGCGTCGATCGCTCGCGCGAGCGGGGGTTTCGCCTCTGCCCCCTCGCACTCGTGACAAAGCTCACTGGTGCGCGCCGCCCGCTCCTGCGATGATGCAATCGTACCGGGCCGCAACCAACAGGAGGGCCGCCTCATGACAGACATCGTCCACGTCGAAAACCTCGTCAAGCGCTACGACGATCTTATCGCGCTCGACCATTTTAACCTGAGCATCGCCCCCGGCGAGATCTTTGGCCTGCTGGGCCCCAACGGCTCGGGCAAGACCACGTCCATCAACTGCATTTTGCAGCTGCTCGCCTACGACAAAGGCACCATCGAGCTGTTCGGTGAGCCCATGACGCCCACGCGTTACGACCTCAAGCGCCGCATCGGCGTGGTCCCGCAGCAAGTTGCGGTGTTCGACGAACTCACCGTGCGCGAGAACATCGACTATTTCTGCAGCCTCTACGTCAACGATCGCAAGCGTCGCCGCGAGCTGGTGGACGAGGCGATTGACTTCGTCGGGCTGGGCGACTTTACCAAGTTTCGCCCCGGCAAGCTCTCGGGCGGCCTGGCGCGTCGCCTCAACATCGCCTGCGGCATCGCGCACAAGCCCGAGCTCATCTTCTTTGACGAGCCCACGGTGGCGGTCGACCCGCAGAGCCGCAACGCCATCCTGGAGGGCATCTGCCGCCTGCGCGACGAGGGCGCCACGGTGGTGTATACCAGCCATTACATGGAGGAAGTCGAGCAGATGTGCAGCCGCATCATGATCATGGACGGCGGCCGCGTGCTGGCGCAGGGCACCAACGATGAGCTCAAGCGCATGATTCAGATGGGTGAGCGCGTGACCGTCGAGGTCGGCGCCGTCGAGCCAGCCACAATCGAGCGGCTGCGCGCCCTCGAGCACGTGCTTTCGGTTGAGCTTTCCGGCGGCGAGCTCATATGCACCTGCGAAGCGAGCCCGCACAATCTGGTCGACATCCTCGACACGTTGCGCGCTGCCGACGTTGCGCTCGGTCGCGTGTGGAGCGAGCCGCCGACCCTCAACGACGTGTTCCTCGAGATCACCGGCCGCGAGCTGCGCGACTAGGGGGGCAGCCATGTTCAACACCATTATCATTACGGTCAAGACGCTGCTGCGCCGGCCGAGCACGTGGGTTTGGGGCGCTCTCTTTCCCATCGCGCTTTCCACGATGTTCATGTTTATGTTTGCGAACCTCAGCTCCGACGGCACGGTCGATCCGGTGCCGGTTGCTGTCGTAGCGGACGAGGCCTGGGACGCTTCGACCTTTAAGGACGTGGCGACATCGCTTGCCAAGGAAGGCGACGACCAGCTGCTCGAGATCCACGAGTGCGACGACGCAGCCGACGCGAACCGTGCGCTCAAGGCCGGCGAGGTCGCTGGCATCTACACGGTCGACGGCGCGGGCACGCCCAAGCTCATGCTGCTTTCGAGCTATGACAGCTCGCGTGCGTCGTCGGTGCTCACCGACCGCAGCATTCTGGAGACGGTGGCAAGCTCGTATACGCAAAATGCCGAGCTCATGCGCCAGATTGCCCAGGACAACCCGGCGGCGCTCGCCGACCCGGAGGCGGTTGCGCGCGCCCTGTCGCTCGAGGGCGGCACCCGCCGCGTAAGCCTGACACGCACCACGCCCGATGGCACGGTCATCTACTACTACGCGCTCTTTGGCCTGGTCGCGATGATGTCTGCCGAGTTTGCCGCTTTGAGTGTCGTCGATTTGCAACCCAATCTGTCCGGCCTTGGCGCGCGTCGCTGCGTGGGCGGTCTCTCCAAGACGGCGTCGCTGGCCGGCATCTTTGTGGGCTCGTGGCTGGTTTCCTTTACCTCGATGACGATCGCGATCGGCTACGTGCGCCTGGTCGTGGGCGTCGACTTTGGCGGGCGCGAGGGGCTGTGCCTCGTGGGCGGCGCTGCATCCGCGCTTGCCGCCACGGGCCTGGGGCTCTTTGTGGGCACGCTTCCCGTTAAGGGTGGCAAGGCGTCCAAGTCGGGCATCCTCACGGGCTTTGCCACCACGTGCGCCCTGTTCGCCGGCCTCTACGGCGAG
The DNA here is from genome assembly GCA_900552735.1 of uncultured Collinsella sp. Classification (GTDB taxonomy): domain Bacteria; phylum Actinomycetota; class Coriobacteriia; order Coriobacteriales; family Coriobacteriaceae; genus Collinsella. Next base: position 6,609 of record USBA01000004.1, read on the forward strand.
CCGGCGATGGCGCTTGCCGACGATGTCGCCCGCGCCTGCCCGGCCGAGTGCTGGCTCAACCCCGTCAAGCTCATCTGCGACATGTTCAATCGCCTGTATTTCTTTGAGGACCTGGGGCCCTTCGCCGTCCGCGCCGGCGCGCTCGTCCTGATGGCCCTGGTGTTTGTCGCCGCCGCTACGCTGATCTTTGGAAGGAGTCGCTATGAGCACCTTTAAGACCGCGCTTCGCATGGCGCTTGCGCACCCGTTTTACCTGCTCATCTATACGGTGTTCATCTCGCTCATGGGCGTATTCATCGCGGCATCGGTGAGCTGGAACTCGTCGCAGCTCACCGAGTACAAGCCCTACGACACCAACGTGATCGTGGTCGACCGCGACAATAGCGACCTTTCGCGGGCGCTTACCAAGCATCTGAGCTCGCGCTTTGACCTGGTCACGGGCGTCGGCGACGATACGTACGATCTTGCGGACGCGCTCTCCAAGAGCAACAGCGCCAAGGGCAGTGCCGACTGCGTGTTCTTTATCCCGGAGGGGTTTGAGGGCGACCTTGTTGCAGCCGCCCGCGCGGGGGAGTCTCTGCCCAAGCTCGATGTGACCTACGGCGCCGGCACCATGGCGGCAGCGCTTTCGTCTGCCGAGGCCTCGCGCTGGATCTCGCTCGCGGGCGCTGCGGCCGCACTTGAGCCCGCCGCCTCTAACGGTAGCGTCGCCAAGGCTGCCGAGCATGCGGCCGCGAAGCGCGCCAAGGTCGAGATCGAGCAGGTCAAGGTTGACTCGACAGCCGCCGCCACGCTCGAGTCGTATTTCAACTTTGGCGCGTACGCGATTATCTCGTCGGTCATCGTGTCGGTGGGATTGGTGTTCTCGGGCATGAACGAGCCCGAGCGTGTGCGCCGCATGGAGGCCGGCCCGGTCTCCGAGCGCCAGCGTTCGCTCGCCGTGTTTGCGGCCGCTGCCGTGCTCACCGTCTGCATTTGGCTCGTGTCGAGCATGATGGGCGTCGTGGGCTTTGCCGGCGCGGTTGCCGAAGTCGGCGTGGGCCGTGTGTGCCTGGAGCTGGCGGCGACGTTTGCGCTGGCGTGCACGCCGCTGGCCGTTGGCTTTACGCTGTCGAGCTTGGGCGCACGCGAGGAGCTGCTCAACGGCGTGGGCAACCTGCTTGGCATGCTCATGACGTTTTTGGGCGGCGCCTGGATGCCGCTGTCGCTGATGGGCCCAGCCGTGCAGACGGTGGCGCACTTTGTGCCGACATATTGGGTGAACGACGCGATCAGCAAGGCGCTCGCCGCGGACCTGACGTCCACCGTGCTGGGCGACATCGCCTGCGATCTGGGCGTCACGGCACTCTTCGCCGTGGCCATCGCCGCCGTAGGTCTAGCCCTCGCACGCACCAAATCCCACGCCTAGCCGCCTAGCCACTGGGGACGTTCTTAAACGGCTAGTCATCGGGGACAGTCTTTGCCGATTCATCGGCTCGCCGGCCGGGCTGGCAAGGACTGTCCCCAGCTACCGGCAGATAAGGAACGTCCCCAAGTGCCGGGTGGCGAAAGAGTGTCCCTAGCGGCTAGTCATTTAAGAACGTCCCCAATGACTAGTCTGAAATAAATTCCAGGCCTCGCCCCAAAATAGTTCGCCAAGGTTTACTATTACGTTCATAAAGTAGTACGAGGCTAACAATGGGGGATACCATGGCAACGCGGGAAGCCTATGTCCAGGTTAAGGATCTCAAAAAGCACTACGGCGACGGTGATGCGCGCCTGACGGTACTCGATGGCATCGACACGTCCATCAACCGCGGCGAGATCTGCGTCATGCTGGGCCCCTCGGGTTCGGGCAAATCGACCTTCCTTAACCTGATCGGCGGCCTAGAAGATGCCGACGGCGGCTCCATTATGGTGGACGGCTGCGACCTCACGGTGCTCAAGCCTACCGACCTGGGTGAGTACCGCCGCCGTGAGCTGGGCTTCGTCTTCCAGTTCTACAATCTGGTGCCCGACCTCACCATCAAGGAGAACATCGAGGTCACGGCGCACCTGTCCAAAAACCCGCTCAATGTCGACGACCTGCTGCGTTCGCTGGGCCTCTACGAGCACCGCAACAAGTTCCCGCGCCAAGTTTCGGGCGGCCAGCAGCAGCGCTGTGCCATCGGCCGCGCGCTCGTCAAAAACCCAGGTCTGCTGCTGTGCGACGAGCCCACGGGCGCGCTCGACTATAAGACGTCCAAGGAAATCCTGCAGCTCATGGAGGATGTCAATCACGAGTACGGCTGCACCATCATCATCGTCACGCACAACGCCGCCATCGCTCGCATGGCCAACCGCGTGCTGCGCCTGCGCGACGGGCGCATCGGCGAGGATGAGCTAAACGAGTCGCCCGTCGCGGCCGCCGAGCTCGATTGGTAGGCGGCGCCATGACACCTCTCGCAAAACGTCTCCCGCGCGAGCTGCGCCGCAATATCGGCAAGTACCTGGGCATCTTTTTGCTTATGTGCGGAAGCATCGCCCTTACCTCGGGCTTTTTGCTCGCGGCGCATTCCATCGGTTGCCTTATCGACGACATGCGCGATGCGTACACGATTGAGGACGGCCGCGTGACCACCTCCTTCGAGGCTACCGACGATCAGCTCAAGGCAGCCGAGGACGCGGCCGACGACGTCGGCGGCGTCATGCTCTACAAGAATTTCTCCATCGACGCCATCATCAAAAAGACCGCCGGCGACGACGGCACCAAGCGCACGCTGCGCACCTATGCGCACCGCACCAAGGTCGATATCGCGTCCTACTGTGAGGGCAGGCAGCCCAAGACGGACGATGAGGTGGCAATCGACCGCGTCTTCGCCACCAACAACGACCTCGCCGTGGGCGATAAGGTCGAGCTCGAGGGCCGCACCTACACCATCTGCGGCATCATGACCCAGCCCGATAGCCAGGCGCTGTTCCTCAACAATTCGGACTTTACGGTGAACACCATCACCTATGGCGTGGCCGAGGTCACCGACGCCGGCTTTGCCGCGCTCGAGGACGCCGGCGGCGCGCCCGCCTACACCTACTCCTTTACTTTTAACGACCGCGACCTCTCCACCGCGGACCGTATCGATGCCGAGCAGGATATGGTCGAGGCGCTGACCGACGCCGATGCGCGCGTGGACGATCTGATCGATGCCGATTCCAACCAGGGCATTGGCTATGCGCGCGACGACGTAGACGGCGACTCCATGATGTGGATGACGCTGCTCGACATCATCATCGTGATCATGGCGTTCGTCTTTGTGGTCCTTACCGACGCCACCATCGAGGAGGAGAGCGCCATCATCGGCACGCTGCTCGCCAGCGGCTATCGTCGACGCGAGATCGTCCTGCACTACCTTGCGCTTCCCGCTACCGTGGGCGTGATCGCGGCGCTTTTGGGCACCGCGCTCGGCGTTGTGTTCTTTACCGAGCCCATGCGCAGCCTCTATTACGGTTCGTACAGCCTGCCTCCCTTCCAGGTGTACTGGAGCTGGGGGATCTTTGTGAAGTGCGCCGTGGTTCCCGCCGCTGCGCTCATCCTCATCACGCTGGCGGGTCTGCTTCGCAAGATGGGCAAGACGCCGTTGCAGTTTCTTCGCCACGAGGCGAGCGGCAAGTCTGGCACCAAGCGCGGCTTGCAGCTGCCGGAGCGCATGGGTTTTGTCTCGCGCTTCCGCCTGCGCATCTTCCTGCGCAACCTGGGCAACTTCGCCACGCTCTTCGTGGGCATTGCGTTTGCCTCGCTGCTGCTGCTCTTTGGCCTGGCGATTCTGCCCACGATGACGCACTACGCGGACAACTTGGAGACAAGCCTTGTCGCCGAGCACCAGTACACGCTCAAGGCTCCGCTGGAGCTTGAGGGCACCGCCGAGGAGCGTGAGCAGTGGGCGGCGCTCGAGCGTCTGCAGTCGGTGGACGGCGCGCTGCTTTCCGCCGCCCGGGATGCCGATGATGAGCTTGACGACGCGGCCGATGCGGCGCAGGCGGCAGCCGATGCCGCGACCGCATCTCCGTCTGCCGAGAGCTTGGCTGCGGCGCAGGACGCGCTTGTCAAGGTCCAGGACAAGAAGGATGCGCTCTACGCGCGCCTTGATGATCTTGCCGATGCCCTCGGCTGCGACCGCGATGAGGCCATCGACCTGATTGACAAGGCCTCTAAGATTGACACTGACAACGACGATATCCACCCGGTCGACACGATCGACAACGGTGCAGGCGCAATCGCGCAGGCCGAGAAATACGCCGTCTACCAGCTGCAATACGATCGCGGCGACGGAAATGGGCAGGAGACGATTTCCGTCTACGGCATCTCGCCCGATTCGCGCTATTGGAAAGACCTCAACGTCGGCGACGGACGCGTCGTCTTTGGCGGCGGTCTGCTCGATAAGTTTGGCTGGAGCGAGGGCCAGAAGGTCACGCTCAGCGACAAGTACGAGGGCAAGAATTATTCCTTTGAGTACGTGGGCAAGGACTGCGTTTGGGGCTCTAAGTCGGATATGAATGTCTATATGAGCATCGACGACTTTAACGAGCTGTTCGGCAACGACGCCGCCTACTTTAACGGCTATGTGAGCGACGAGAAGCTCAACCTCGATGCTCGTTACTTTGCCGGCGACACCACGCCCGACGACATGCGCGCCGTGGGCGACCAGTTCATCGGCATGATGAGCAAAATGATCGGCATGATGGTTGGACTTGCGGTGTTCATCTTCCTGCTGTTTATGTACCTGCTGACCAAGGCGGTGATCGACCACAGCGCCCGTTCGATCAGCTACATGAAAGTCTTTGGCTATCGCGATAGCGAGATCTCGCATCTGTACATCCGCTCGATCACGCTGTGCGTGGTGGCGTCGCTCGTGCTGAGCCTGCCGGTCATTATTGGCTCGCTCACGGCCATCTTCCGCTCGATGCTGCTCGCCTACAACGGCAATATCGAGATCTACGTGCCCGCTTGGTCCATGGCGGCATGTGTCGGTATTGGCTTTGCGACCTACCTGGTTGTGGCGCTGCTGCACACGCGCTCCATCAAGCGCGTCAGCCTCGCCGAGGCGCTCAAGGTTCAGGAATAGGAGGGCTCATGGCCAGATCGGCAGAAGAGCTCAAGCAGCTTTCCGTCAAAGAGTTCACCGAGGCGGCGAAGATCTACGAGTCCGGCCATGCCGGGATCTACGAGATGTGCAAGGACGACTATCCGCAGATGCTCGAGGAGCTCGCGCTCGAGCCGTTCGAGGACGTGCTCGACGTGGGGTGCGGAACCGGAGCAGTCCTGGAGCTGCTGCACGGGGAATACCCGGGCAAGCACCTGACGGGGCTCGATCTCACGCCCAAAATGATCGAGGCGGCATGCGCCAAGCAGCTCGGGAACGTCCGCTTCGTCGTCGGGGACGCCGAAGCCCTGCCCTTCGAGCCGCAAAGCTTCGACGCCGTGCTCTGCTCCAACAGCTTCCATCACTATCCGCACCCCGAGAGGTTCTTCGCCGAGGCGGCCCGAGTCCTGCGCCCCGGCGGGCGCCTGATTCTCCGCGACTACACGTCGAGCGACTTCGTGGTATGGCTCATGAACACCTTTGAGCTGCCGTTGGCGCGCCTCGCGGGTCACGGCGATGTCCGGATCTGCAAGGTGTCCGAGCTTCGCGCGCTCGCCGAGAGGGCCGGATTCCTCCTGCTCAAGCTCGAGGCGCAGAAAGGCTTCCGCGCCCACCTGGTTGCGCGCAAGCCCACCTAGGCCGACCACACATCACACGCATTTTGGGACGGGGGATTTTGTCCCACGCGACGCCTTTCCTGCCAGATGCCGATGACGTGCTGCATGCCCAGGCTCACACAGGCGATGGCGACCCAGCAGCAGGCGCCCAGCAAGAGTGGTCATTGGGGACAGACTTAAATGACTAGTCATCGGGGGCAGTCTTTGCCGATTCGCCGGCTCGCCGGCCGGGCTAGCAAGGACTGTCCCCAGCTGCCGGCAGAAAAGGAATGTCCCTAACTGCCGGGTGGCGAGGCACTCATTTAAGTCTGTCCCCAATGAGTAGTCATTTACCCAACGACTAGGTTTCGCGCTTGACTTCGACCCTACTTCAATGGGTACCATCCCTTATGTCTGTAACGCCATATGGACCGAGGGGATATATCTATGACCACAACCGCGCCCGCAGCACCCGCTAAGGTGTACTTCACCAACCTGCGCACGCATGCTCGCGAGAGCCAGCTCGACAAGCTCAAGCGCCTCATTCGCCGCGCCGGTATTGAGCAGATCGACTTTGAGAACAAGTTCGTTGCTATCAAGATTCACTTTGGCGAGCTGGGCAACCTGAGCTTTTTGCGCCCCAACTACGCCCGCGCCGTCGCGGATGTCGTCAAGGAGCTGGGCGGCAAGCCCTTCCTCACCGACTGCAACACGCTCTATGTCGGTAGCCGCAAAAACGCGCTCGAGCACATCGACACCGCCTATCAGAACGGTTTTACCCCGTATGCCACGGGCTGCCAGGTCATCATCGCCGACGGCCTCAAAGGCACCGATGAGGCGCTCGTCCCGGTCGAGGGCGGTGAGTACGTGCGCGAGGCAAAGATCGGCCAGGCACTCATGGATGCCGATATCGTGATCAGCCTCACCCACTTTAAGGGCCATGAGCAGGCCGGCTTTGGCGGCGCCATGAAGAACCTGGGCATGGGAGGCGGCAGCCGTGCCGGCAAGATGGAACAGCATGCCGCCGGCAAGCCGAACGTCGCGACCGAGCACTGCATTGGCTGCCGTGCCTGCGAAAAGATCTGCGCGCACGACGCTATCTCGTTTGACGACACCCGCGAGCGTGAGCTTGCCAGCGGCGCTACTCGCACGGTGCACGTGGCCGCCATCGACCACGATCGCTGCGTGGGCTGCGGACGCTGCATTGCGGCATGCAACCAGGACGCCATCAAGCCCGGCTATGACGCCGCGGCCGACGTGCTCAACTGCAAGATCGCCGAGTACACCAAGGCCGTCGTCGACGGCCGCCCGAGCTTCCATATCTCGCTTGCCATGGATATCAGCCCCAACTGCGATTGCCATCCCGAAAACGACACGCCCATCGTCAACGACATCGGCATGTTCGCGAGCTTCGACCCGGTCGCCATCGACCAGGCCTGCGCCGATGCCGTCATGGCATCCGAGCCGCTGCCCAACACCGAGCTCACCGATAGCGCGGCCAAGATGGAGCATAACCACGAGCATCTGGAGGGCGAACAGGCCAAGGACCCCTTCTGCATCACGCATCCCGACACCGACTGGCGCACCTGCATCGCGCACGCCGAGAAGATTGGCCTGGGCACGAGCGAGTATGAGCTCGTCGAGGTCAAGTAGCGCCTAGCTATTGGACAAATCAAGCGTTTTTGTAGCGCAACGTTAGCAAAAGCCGCCCGTGAGCACAGTGCCCGCGGGCGGCTTTTTGGAAGTGCTAAGGGGTCAGATAGACTGGTAAACCGTCCTATTTGCCTAAAAATACTCGTCGAGGAAGTCGTCGACCGTATTCCAGTAGAGCTCGGGGTCAACTTGCGCACTCTTGGCGTGGGTGGCGCCATGGATAGTGAGCTTTTGCTTGACCTTGCTGGCGCACGCGTCGTAGTTTTGGTCGAGCATACTGTACGGCACAAAGGTGTCTTGGTCGCCGTGGATAAACAGCATGGGAACCGTCGCGTGTTTGAGTTGCTCCACACTGCTCGCCTTATGAAAGTCGTAGCCCGCGCGCACGTTGCACACCAAGTTTGCTACATCGAGCAAGGGAAAGCTGGGCAGGCCGAACACGTCCTTGAGCTGCAGGGAAAACTCGTCCCAAACACTCGTATAACCGCAGTCCTCGATAATGCATTTCACGTTTGCGGGCAGAGATTCCCCTGCGACGTTCATGGCGGTTGCCGCACCCATCGACTCGCCAAAGACCAGGATGCGCGCCTCGGGGTCAGCCTGAACGATTTGCTCGATCCATGCGACGATGTCGAGGCGCTCGGGCCAGCCCATGCCGATATAGTCGCCGCCGGAGCGCTCGTGGGCGCGGGCGGCGGGCGCGAGCACGTTCATGCCGCGGTCGTGGAATCGCTTGACGTATCGGGCCATACCGATAGGCTCGTTGGTATATCCATGCAGGCAGACGGCGTAGTCGTGCGTGCTCTCCGACGCAGCAAAATACCAGGCGGCGAGCTCAGTCCCGTCGTCCGCGGTGAGGCTGCTGCTCTCGCGGTTCTCTTTAAACCACGCCCGTGCCTCGCCCTCCTCGGCATCCATCTGCTCGCCCTTTTCGGCGTCCTTGCCGTCCTGCATCATCTTCATGGTGTATGGCGCGCGGGGATTCAGCGCGAAGTCAAACAGAAAGTTGCCGGCAAACCCCAGCAGCGCGACAACGAGCACCAGCGCAACGACGCCGGCTATCTTGAGCTTTCGATGGGAACGTGCGTTTTGAGACATAAGAAGCTTTCCTATAAGATGTTAATACATCAACATTTAATGCAAGCGCATTATGGACGTTCGCCGTTGATGCGTCAACAGGCAAAGAATGGGTAAACAAGGAGTCACGTATGGTGCAAATTTCGCACGTACCTAGACGCTTTGATATAGTGTTGAGAACTCTTTACGTTGGAGGATGTAACCGGCATGTCCGATTCGAGCGACAGTTCTAAGCCGCGACCCAAGACCGCGGCCGTTCCACACTACACGGTGGGCGAGGAGATCATGAACTCCGTCACCCATGGTGTCGGCTGCCTGCTGGGTATCGCGGGCCTGGTGCTCCTGATCGTATTCGCCGCCCTGCGCGGCGGAGGCCCGGCCCACATGGCCGCGGCAATTGTCTATGGCGTCAGCATTATCCTCGAATACCTAGCCTCCACGCTCTACCACGCGATTCAGCCCGCGCGCGCCAAGCGCGTGTTTCGCATCATCGACCACAGCTGCATCTACCTGCTCATAGCCGGCAGCTATACGCCGTTTTGCCTCATCACGCTCGCAAACGACGGCGGCGCTGCGCTGTTCTTTGCCGTATGGGCCATCGCCATCATCGGCATTGCCCTCGAGTGCTTTATGCGCGAGCGCCAGCCGCATTGGGTAAGCGGCGTGGTCTATCTGCTGATGGGCTGGCTCGTCGTCTTTAAGCTGCCCGAGCTCGTGTCGCTGCTCAACCCCGTGGCACTTGCCCTGCTCGCCGTCGGCGGCGTGTGCTACACCGCGGGCGTGCCGTTCTATATCGCCAAAAACGTGCGCTACCTGCACAGTGTGTTTCACCTGTGGGTGCTCGCCGGCAGTATCTTCCAGTTCATGGCGGTGATCCTCTTCGTAATCTAGCGACCACGCCTGCGCGCCCGCGTCCTTGTTTGGGCGCCGGTGCAATTGCCGTATCCGCCGTCAACGTTTTAATCCGACGTCCCGAATCTTGGAGGTTCGAGAAACTCCCGATGGACATAACCATCTCCCTTATCACTACCCTCGTTTTGACCCTCATCAACGGCTACTTCTCTATGTCCGAGATGGCGCTCACCACGGCCAAGCGCGCCGTGCTGGAGCACGAGGCCGAGGAAGGCGACAAGCGCGCCGAGCGTGCCATTAAGCTGGCTGCCGACTCCGACCAGCTGCTCGCCACCATCCAGGTCGCCATCACGCTCGTGGGCTTCGCCTCGTCCGCCGTCGCCTCGACGAGTCTGTCCGACCCACTCGCCACGTGGCTCATGAGCTTTGGCATCGCGCCGCTCTCCGCCATCGCGCGCGGCCTGGCGCCGGTCATCATCACCGTCGCGGTCGCCTTCGTATCCATCGTGATCGGCGAGCTCGTCCCCAAGCGCATCGGCCTGGCCAATGCCGAGGGCGTGTCCAAGCAGGTTGTGGGACCGTTGTCGTTTTTCCAAAAGATCGCCCGTCCGCTCGTGTGGCTGACTGGCGCTTGCTCCGATGGCCTGGCCCGCATCCTGCGCATCAAGAGCGCCGACGACCGCCAAAACGTCTCGGAGGAAGAGATCAAGTACATGGTCTCGGAGCAGGACGACCTGCTCGACGAGGAAAAGCGCATGATCCACGAGATCTTCGACCTGGGCGACACCGTTGCCCGCGAGGTCATGGTGCCGCGCGTGGACACCACCATGTGCGAGGACGACGAGACGGTCGCCGACGTGCTGTCCACCATGCGCCAGACCGGCTTTAGCCGCATCCCCGTCTATCACGAGGATCCCGACAACGTCGCCGGCATCGCGCACATCAAGGACCTGATTCAGCCCGCGCTCGACGGCAAGGGCGACCAGCCCATCGCCGGCTTTTTGCGCGACGCCACCTTTGTGCCCGACACCAAGGACATCCTGCCGCTGCTGTCCGAGATGCAGACCTCGCACGACCAGATCGTGGTGGTCGTAGACGAGTACGGCGGCACGGCCGGCATCATCACCATCGAGGACATCGTCGAGGAGATTGTGGGCGAGATCGAGGACGAGTTCGACCCTGATAACAAGTATCTCACGCGCCTTTCGCGCCGCGAGTGGCTCGTTGATGGGCGTTTTTCGTGCGATGACGCGATTGAGCTTGGTTGGCCGCTCGAGGAAAGCGATGATTATGAGACCATCGCCGGCTGGATTTTGGAGCTTTGCGACTCGGTGCCCGACATCGGAGAGGTGTTTGAGGTCGCGGGGTACAAGTTTAAAGTGCAGTCGATGCGTGGCCAGCGCATCTCGCTCATCCGCGTGATCGCTCCGGCCGAAACCGATAAGAAGGATTCCGAGTCTTCGGCAGAGAAGCCGGCGACGTCGGGTGCGGGCTCTGTGGATCCGCACGATGGCGACGAGTAGGGCAAGGAAGAGTAGGGGAGAGTTATGGCAGGCCTGTTCAACATCCTTAAGGTCACCGTCAGCGAGGACAAGATCTGCGCGCATGTGCTGGTGAACCCCGGCATGCCGCTCATGACCTCGGAGGATATCGAGGCCACGGCGCGCGTGTATTACCTGGTGCCGGCGATTGCCAAGCACCTGTGCCTGGGTGATTCCGGTCGCGAATTCCAGGACTGCATGGGCCAGACCGAGCTTTGCCACCTGCTTGAGCATGTGACGGTCGAGCTCATGAACGAGACCGGTCTTGCCGGTAGCATCTCGTGCGGCCGCACGCGCGTAAGCGAGCACGACGAGCGCGTCTTTGAGGTTGAGCTTTCGTGCCCCGACGACGCGCTGGCCATCGGCGCGTTGTCTTCGGCCACCTTTATGATGGACTGGGCGTACCTGCACGCCGACCAGCCTGCCCCCGACGTGGAGGGTACGGTCGCGGGCCTGCGCAACCTGGTGCTGGGCATGCGCGCCGAGGCCGAGGGCAAGGATCCTCACGAGGCCGTCGCCGCTGCGAACGGCGAAGATGCTGCCGAGGACGAGGGCGCTGACGAGGGCGATGTGCCGGCCGACGCCGAGCCCGTTGCCGATGCGACCGCCGAGCCTGTTCCCACCGAGCCCCAGGGTGTCCCCAACTTTGACGACGAGCCCCAGGTGGCGATTGATACCGAGGGCGCGGTTGCCGAGAGCCACGAGGCCTCCGCTGCCGTCTTTGGCGGTGCTGCGACGGTTCCGGCAGGGCCTGCGCATGAGGGCGGCCTGCCGCTCGTGGACGGCGCCGGCGAGGACCCGGGTGCCACGGTGGCCATGCCGGCTATGCCCCAAGAGTAGGCCTACGCGTTTATCACCATCACGTACCTGCGCCTTTGCCGTACGCAGATGAGCGGAGCGGCAAGTGATGCGCTGCGGGTATAATGGACAGCATTCAAACGGTGGGCACCGACGTGCCCGCAGGAGAGGAATGATCATGGGTAAGACTTTCAGCTTTGTCTCCGGCGCACTTTTTGGTGCCGCTGCCGGCGCTATTGTCGGCGTTGCTCTGGCCCCGCGCTCGGGCGCCGAGACCCGCGCCATGGCTGCCGATATCGCCAACGACGCCTGGGACAATATGCGCGACACCTACGAGCACAGCGCCGAGGAGGCCCGCGCTGCGGTCAACGATTTTGGCCCGATGGTCGATGCCAAGACCGACGACCTGCGCGCTAAGGTTGACCTGGCCCGCGAGCGCATGGACCAGCTGCGCAAGCAGCTCAACGATGCCATCTCGGGTGGCAACGTGACGCCCGCCGCCGACGTCGTGGTCGAGAACGCCGTCGAGGCTGATACCGAGGCTGCGGAGCCCTCGACCGAGGCATAATGCGCGCCGGGGATTTTGTCGGCGCCAAGATCTATCGCAAGCCTACCGAGGACAAGCGCATCAAAAAGGACGGCACGCCGCGCAGCCCTAAAAAGCTCGGAAAGATTCACTTTCCGGTCTTTACCCCGGGCGGTACGCGCGTGGTCGGCTTTATGGTCCGCCAGTCCGATATCGCGGGCATGATCGAGCGTCCCGACCGATTCGTAGCGCTCGACGCCATTGGTGTCTACGAGGGTGCCATCGCGGTTGACGACGTCAAGGGCACCTACGATGCCGCTGCGGCCAAGCGTCTCGACATCAACCTGGACGATTGCATCATCTGGGTCGGTATGGACGTGCGTACGGAATCGGGCGATGTCGTGGGCTATTGTTCGGACGTGGAGTTCAAGCCGCGCTCGGGCATCGTCCAGATGTTCTATGTGACCGCCGGTGCCGCTTCGAGCGTGCTGGTCGGTGACACGCAGGTGCCGCCGACGATGCTGCGCGGCTACGAGAACGGCGCGATGATCGTTTCGGACGAGGTCAAGGCGCTCGGGTATTCGGGCGGCGCCGCTGCAAAGGCTGCCGAGGCCAGTGTCGTGGTGGGCGATAAGGTCAAAAAGGGCGCCAAGGTGCTCGACGACAAGGGATCGGTTGCCGTGGACAAGGGCAGTCGAGCACTGGGCAAGCAGCTCGGCAAGACGCGCGGCATGTTCAAGGCCTTTAAGGACGAATACCAAAAGGCGAGCGGAGGCTCGTCAAAAGCTACAAAATAGCGACGTACCAAATGATGGGAGGCAAGCCGGAGACCTGTTGCTCCGGCTTGCTGTGTTTATGGGGGAGGGCACATGCGCCAAAACGGATCCAACTTAAACGGGCGTTCGGGTGCGCGTCCGACGGCGCGCCGCGACCTGGGGCAGCTGCCCAGCGGTCAGCGCAAGCGTCACCGTAAACCCGGCGCGATGTATCTCAACCATAGCCGCGGCTTTAGCGACCGCAGCGCTCGCATCGGCAACAGCCGCACGCCCCGTCGTTCGTCTCGCCTGCCCTATGCGCTCATTGCCGTGGGCTGTGCGCTCGTGCTGTTTATCGCTGCCGTCGTGGGCTACGTCAACCGCAGTGTGGACGTGGAGCTCAACGGCCAGAAGACCGCGGTGCGCGTGGGCTCTACGCTGCAGAATCTCATCGACGACCAGGAGTTGACTGACACCTACGACGCAGGCGACCTGCTGGCCGTCGATGACAGCGTGCTCAAGCGCCATGGGGGCGAAAAACTGTCGGTGAAGGTCGACGGCAAGCGCGTGAAACAGGGCAAATGGGATAGCCGCGAACTTGAGGGCGGCGAGAAGGTGACGGTCAAGGATGGTCGTAACACCTACGAGAAGCACGAGGTTCAGGCTGCGGTTATCGAGCCCAAGCTCAAGGTCGAGGGTACGGGCGCTATCGAGTATGTGCAGACGTGGGGTGTCCAGGGCCGCTCCGAGGTGTGGGTTGGTGAGCAGTCGGGCAAGACGCAAGACCGCGGCGAGGTTGTGCCCGCCACCGATTGCGTTGTTGCGTGCGCCAGCGTGGCGCCCAAGGGCAACAAAAAGTACGTGGCGCTGACGTTTGACGAGGGTCCGAGCGGCGCCACCAAACAGATCTTGCAGGTGCTCAAGGAAAAGGGCGTCACCGCGACGTTCTTCCTTTCGGGCGATGCGGCCGAGGCCTCGCCTGCCACGGCCAAGGCGATTGCCGATGCCGGGTGCGAGATCGGATCCAACAGCTACAGCGACGATTCGCTCAAGGGTCAGGACCGTGAGGCGGTACGCGAACAGATCACGAAAGGCACCGATGCGATTAAGTCGGCGACCGGCGTGAAGACGATGCTGCTGCGTGCTCCCTACGCTGCCTTTGACGAGCAAAACTGGATTGATGCGATGGACGTGGTCTCCGCCGTGGTCTCGTGGAATATCGACTCGGGCGACTGGCTACTCAACGGTGCCGACGAGCAGGTCTCGACGGTGCTCGATTCGGTGACGCCGGGCAATATCGTGCTGCTCACCGATAGAGACGAATGCGCCGAGCAGACGCTCGAGGCGCTGCCGCAGATTATCGACGGCCTCATTGCCGACGGCTACAAGATCGTGACGCTCAGCGACCTGGTCAAGACGGACACGGCATTGAGCAAAAAGCTCACCTCGCTGACGAAGGCCACCATGCCCAAGGACGCCGTGTTCCCCCAACTTGCCGAGGACAACGACACCACAGAGTAGTCATTGGGTAGTCGTTTAAGAACGTCCCCAACGGCTATGTCACGGATGCGTTAGCGTTTGGTATGCCTGCAATGTGCAGCGCATAAATTCGGTGCCGCGGGGCGATGCTGATGCTATAGTTACTGCGGTTAATGAGGGTCAAGAGAAAGGTTACAGGTGAAATCCAAACCTCGACCATACAGTCGATGACCCCATGCAGGTGCTTTCTGCGCATGCACGGGGTGTAAGCGTCGAGCGGCGTGCCGCCCGCGCATGCGTATACATATCCAGAAGCCCCCGGACGCCGCACGCGCGGCCGCGTCCGGGGGAATAATGATGGGGAGCACCATTGAATTATCTGAGTGAGATGCTCAAATTGCCGGTCTTGGACGTCGACGGCGAAAAGCTCGGCGTTGTCAACGATTTTGGTATTGCTACCGGCGAAGTTTTTCCGCACGTGACGTCGCTCGCGTTCCGTGGACCCGGCAAGACGCCGTTTATGATCAGCTGGCGCAAATGGGTCGACCGTATCGACGAGACGGGCGTACACCTTAAGACGTCGGCCACCGAAATCCGTTTTTCGTACCTGCAGCCGACCGAACTCCTGCTTGCCCGCGACGTGCTCAACAAGCAGATTGTCGACACGCAGGGCATGAAGGTCGTGCGCGTAAACGACATCAAGTTTTCCATGTCGGGCGAAAACCAGCTGCGCCTGCTGGGCGCCGAGGTCGGTGCTCGCGGTCTGCTACGCGCCATCAGCCCCGCGCTCGAGCATATCGTCGAAGGCTTTATGAAGCACCTGGGCAAGCCGCTCAGTGAGGACATCATCGCTTGGTCCTACATGGACCTGCTCGACCGCTCGACCAAGAACATTCAACTCTCGGTGTCGCATAAGACGCTCGGCGAGCTGCACCCTGCCGACATCGCCGACATTATCGAGCAGCTCGACCCGCGCCTACGTGCGCAGGTGTTTGCGCAGCTCGATACTGCCCAGGCCGCCGAGGCCATCTCGGAGTTCGATGACGACGAGCTTATGACCGAGATGCTCGAGGGCCTGTCCGACACCGACGCATCGTCGATGCTGGCCATGATGGACCCGGACGACGCCGCCGATCTGATCGACGAGCTCGATTACGAGAAGGCCGAGAAGCTCCTGCGCCTGATGGGCGTCAAGGAGGAGAAGGCGATTCGTAACCTGCTGGGGTATGAGGACAACACCGCCGGCCGCATCATGACCTCGGAGTTTGTCTCCCTGCCCGCCACGGCAACGGTCGGTGACGCCATCGAGGCGATTCGCGAGCTCGACGAGGACTTCGAGAGCGTCTACTACGTCTATACCGAGGATCCGAGCGGCATGCTGACCGGCGTGCTTTCGCTGCGCACGCTGATCGTAGCCGACCGCGACGCCACGCTGGGTCAGCTGGCCTATCGCGACCTGGTCTATGTGTCGCCCGACGAGGACCAGGAAGACGTGACGGACGAGATGACCAAGTACGACCTGGTTGCCATCCCTGTCTGCGACGAGAACCGTCATATCCTGGGTATCGTGACCTTCGACGACGCCATGGACGTTATCGCTGAGGAGCATCAGGAGGACCTGCAGATCGCCGGTGTCGGCTCGGGCGATAGCGCGTCGGACGACTCGACGAACGTGCTCAGCTGGTTCGTGCATCGCCAGTACTGGGTTGTTGTATGGGGCATCGCGTCGTGCATCATGGCGACCGTGCTGGGAACGGCGCTCGGCTCCGCGCATCTGGTGGTGTTCCCCATGTGCGCCATGCCGCTCGTGCTGCTGGCGGCCTCGCGCATGGTGTCGTTCGTCAAGAACTACTTCCTCGAGTACGACGGCCACGACGACGAGCCCAAACCGTACCTGGGATTCTTCTTCCAGAGCACGGGCATGGGCCTGATCCTTTCGCTCGTGACTTACCTGTGCGCGCAGCTGGTACGCACCGCCGCGTTCCCCGATGCCTCCATGTTCGAGGAGCAGCTCTTTACCGGATGCTTTAACATTGCGGCTATCATCTGCCTGGTTAGCAACATGAGTGCCGTGATTTACCTGATGGTGCTGTTCTGGCGCGACGAGCACGACCTCAATACGTCGGGTACCGCCATGAACGTCATTGCCGTCATGATTTCGTGCGTGGCGTACTGCACCGCTGCGGTGCTGCTCACCGTGTCGGTCATGGGATAGGTGGTCGCGTGCAAAACACGAAGCAAAAGCCGAGCACCAGGCAAAAGCTAACCATTGCGGCCATCTTTGGCGCCATGGGGCCCGGTCTGCTGGCGGCGCTTTCGGGCAATGACGCCGGCGGCATCGCCACGTATTCCAGCGCGGGCGCCAGCTATGGCTACAAGATGCTCTGGATGCTTCCCGTCATGACCGTGCTGCTTATCGTGACGCAGGAGACCGCGGCACGCTGCGGTTGCGTCACGGGTAAGGGCTTGGCGTCGCTCATCCGCGAACGCTTTGGCGTGCGTAAGAGCGTGCTGGCCATGGCGGCGCTGTTGATCGCCAACACCGCTGTGACCATCTCGGAGTTCGCGGGTATCGCGAGCGGCCTTGCCCTGTTTGGCGTTCCGGCGAGCATCTCGGTGCCGCTCGTGGCGCTGCTGGTGTGGATGCTTACCATGTCGGGTAGTTTCCAGCGCATCGAGAAGATTCTGCTGCTGGTAAGCTGCGTCTTCGTGACCTATATTGTCGCCGCGTTTATGGCTGGCCCCAACTGGGGTGAGGTCGCGGTCGACCTGGTCGTGCCTAACATTCAAAATGACCCCAGCTACGTGTCGCTCGTGGTCGCAACGATCGGTACCACCATCGCGCCGTGGATGATTTTCTTGGCGCAGAACAACGTGGTCGATAAGAACGCGGGCGAGGACGACATCGTGCTGCAGCGTATTGATACCGTGAGCGGCTCGATCGCTGCTGATATCATTGCGGGCTTCATTATCATCACGACCGGTACGGTGCTGTTCCCGGCGGGTATTCAGATTAGCGATGCCGCCGATGCTGCCCGCGCGCTGGAGCCTATTGCGGGTCAGTGGTCCACGGTACTGTTTGCCTCGGGCCTGGTCGCGGCGAGCTTCTTGGCCGCCTGCGTGCTGCCGGGCGTTACGTCGAGCGCTATCTGCGAGGCATTTGGCTGGGAGCGCGGTGCCGACCGCAGCTGGGACGAGGCCCCGGTTTACCGCGGCATCATTACGGCCATCATCGGTATCTCTGCCGTGCTGGTGCTTATGCCCGGCGTCGATCTGTTCCAGATTATGATGACCTCACAGGTCATCAATGGCGTGCTACTGCCCGTGGTTCTGGTGTTCCAGGTGGTTATCGCCGCCGACCGTCACATCATGGGTGCCAACCGCAATGGCCGCGTGTGGAACGTGCTCACTTGGGCGACTATCGCCGTGATTACGGTGCTGACAGTCGTCATGTTTGTGCTGCAAGCGATGGGCTACAGCGCTTAACGCCCACTTTTGCTTCCGAACAGGCCGCAGCGATGGGCTGCGGCCTGTTTTTTGTCTGCTATAGGGTGTTAGTTATATAGCAATGGACAAAAAATGCCAAATATGAGTACTGTTGCTAAGTGAATAGCATTTACATCCTAAAAGATAATGAACATAGCCTTTAGTATGTTCATTAAAATTGGCTCCAATACGCCTTAAACCAGTCAGGTTGGCTGCTTTAGGGGGTTGTAGGGGTCGCTCGGACGTCATTTTGGGTGGTTTTGCCTGCTACTAAAATGGTAACAGTACTCATATTTGCCCTTTTTTGCCCACGACCCCTTGGTATGTTGTTATAAAACCGCCCCTGGACTGGAATTGACAGCCCAGGGGCGGCTTTCGCTTGTCGCAGGAGTGTCCTGTCCCCAGGTGCCGGCATAAAAGGAACGTCCCTAACTGCCGCAGGGGGGGGGGGGGGGGGGGGGGGGGGGGGCCCCCCCCCCCCCCCCCCCCCCCCGCCTCCGCTTCCCGTCAGCTGCCGCTCCCCCGGGTACCCGGCCACATTCTGCCGGGAAAAGCTGCGCCCCACGAAAAAAAGGATCTGCACCCCCGGCAGGCGGCAGATCCGTTTTTTGCATTATAGTGGGTTAATATCAGTGAACCGCAGCGGCTTTCATGGCTGCTTTTGCAATCCGTTTGGCTCCCCAGCTTGACCTGATTTGTTTTATGCCAGCTTTTCGGCGACTTTGGTGACAAAATCCTGCACGTTGGCCACAATCCCCTTGGCCAGCAGACTGCCCCGGTCTGCCAGTTTGTTTACAGCAAACTCGCTTACATCCACGCTGTAGAAATACACAGGTCGGACAGTTCCGTCGGGAAGCACCCGATAGCTGGGAGTCATGTTTCCGGTGGCAATGGTATGGAGCACCGTGGCCATGCCGATGACGGTGGTCGCCCTGCGCACATGCGCCCGCATGGCATCCTGCCCCTCATATACATTGCCGTAGACTTCCGGCAGAGGGCCGTCATCCCGGACGGAACCCACCAGCACAAAGGGAACGTCCTTTTCCACACAGGCGGCAATAATGCCTTCATGAAGATCCTCCCCCTTCAAAAAGGCGGGAATAGATCCATAGGAACGAACCCGGTTAATGGTATCCAGATGATGGTAGTGACCGTTATATACGCTCTGCTGGGTAACGATATCCGTGCCCAGTGCCGTATGCAGATAAGCGCCCTCCAAATCGTGGGTAGCCAGCGCATTTCCGGCCAGCACGGCCTGCACATAGCCCCCCCGCACCAGTTTGGCAAAGGCTTCCCGGGCGGCATTATCAAAGGAAAAGGCCGGGCCCATGACCCACACCACATAACCGCCGTGGTTCTTTTCGTACTCCAGCAGCTCCACGATCTCCTCATAATCTCTGGAAAAGCCCGTCTCTCTGGAGCGGCTCTGCCGGAAAGAGAAGAACTGATCGTGACCTGCTTCCTCTTCAAAGCCCGTGCCGTGAACATAGATGCCGTTGCTGCCATCCTCCGTTCGTCCCATGCATACCAGATCTCCCTGCTTCAGGTTGCGGAATTCCACCACGGCCACCCGGCCCCCCTGCCACACGGGTACGCAATCCATGCGGCTTTCCTCTGCCAGATGCCAACGGCCTTCCACCTTGAAATATTCCGGACTGATACCCATGGCATGGTAGCCTTCGGGGGCCACGCCGTCCATGGGGCAGGGCTGCCAGCGGGCTTCGGGCATGGCGGCAAAACGGGGCTGGGAGAAATCCGGCCCGTGATATTGTTTAATGGAAAAAGACATGGGAAGCTCTCCTCTCGCTCTTTTTATAAAATTATAGTAAAGGCAGCAGGGGATTGCAAGGCAGCGGAGAAATATATACTTTTGAGGCATATATGCGGCAAGAAAGAATATATGTTTCCTATCGGAAGTGTTCAAAAAAAATTCATTCTTTTGACGCAACTCTGGAGATGTGTGATATAGTATAGTAAATAAAAAGGAGGCGATCTTATGGATATGGAAAAAGGACTGAATCTCTTGAAGAAGGGGTATGTTAGAATTCATCTGGGCCAGCGCACCTACCGGGTACGGCTGCTGACCCTTGTGCTGTTTGCGGCGGCCATTGTGGTACTGGTGGCGGCCATACTCATCCTGATCCTGGCCAATTCCTGCGCGCCCTCCGCCAACGGAGGAGCATCCTCCAGCGCCTCCCCCTCTCTGCCTGCCGGGTCTCCCAGCCCGTCGGCAGGGGCTGTACTGCCCAGCCAGTCCCCGGATGTGGATCCTTCCGCCGAGCCAAGCACCTCTTCTTCCCCCAATGTGGGTGTGCAGAGTTCTTCCTCTCCGGATTCCAGCAGTTCTCCTTCCCCCTCCAACGGGACAGATGACTTTGTGACCATTGAACTGAATGCCAACGAGCCCCGGGTGGCAGAAGTCCAGCAGAAGCTCATAAACCTCTACTATATGGTATATCCGGCCACCAAGGATGGAAAAAAGACTACCACTACGCTTTTCGGCTCCATTACCAGTCAGGCCGTACGCATCTTTCAGGAGCGCAACGAACTGACCGTCACCGGCAAGGTGGACAAGACCACCTATGACAAGCTTATGAGCAGCGATGCCAAGGCCTACATCATGCATCAGGGAGACAAGTGCGAAATGGTCAAGGAGATCCAGGCCGTGCTGAAGGAAAAGGGCTTTTTGGATTCCGATCCTACAGGTCACTGCGGAGAGAAGACCATTGCCGCTGTTAAAGCCTTCCAGAAGAGCAAGGGGCTCACCGAAGACGGCAACGCAGGCCCCGGCACCCTGAAAGCGCTGTTCGGTTATTAAATAAGATACACTGTCAGGCACGCCTTACGGCGTGCCTTTTTTGCGCCCTGTTCCTATACCTCTGCCGGATGCTTTTCCCGCTCCCGTTCCGGTCAGGTTTGTTTCGTAGCCGAGGACGTACCGGAAAGAAAGATGTTTTGCCCGGGGCCGGGGGGGGGGCCCCCCCCCCCCCCCCCCAACCACCCCCCAACCCCCCCCCCCCCCCCCGGGGGGGGGGGGCCCCCCCCCCCCCCCCCCCCCCCCCCGCCGCCCCCCCCCCCCCCCCCCCCCCCGCCCCCCCCCCCCCCCCCCCCCCCCCCCCCCC
>USBA01000005.1 GCA_900552735.1 uncultured Collinsella sp.
TCGGCCTTCATGGCGATTACCACGTACTTGACCGTGGTCACGAGCGTCATGGTCCAGATGACGAGCGAAAGCGCGCCAAGGATCATATCTTCGCTGACGGTGCCGATGCCGCCGTTGTTGGCGACGATTGATTTCATGGTGTACATGGGGCTCGTGCCGATGTCACCGTAGACGACGCCGAGCGTTACGAGCAGCATGCCAGCGGAGAGGGGAATGGCTCCATGCCCGCCTTGACTACGCTGGTCTTGGAGGCTTGCCTCCAGCTTGTTCTGTGCCACGTGGACTCCCTTGGACATCTGGCCTCTGCAAAGAGCAGTAGACCTTTATGCCATCTTTATACATATAAGAGCAGTTTGGCACATCGGGGTGTTTTAGACAATAATCCTCATCTGGGGATTATTCATATACGCAGGTAGTATTTCAGAGCAGGGGCTATTAAGCACGTGCTGTCTGGGCGATGCCAGCCTTGGTGTTTGCGCGTTTGCCGGCGACTTCGCAAAAGATCGCGCCGCCGATGATCAGCGCGGCGCCCATGAGGCGGATGGGCGTCACGGTCTCGCCCAAAAGGGCGACGGAGAACACGACGGCCGAAAGCGGCTCAAGGTAGCCGACGACCGCGACGGTCTGGACGGGCAGCTTGGCGACAGCACTAAAGTAGAGTAGGCAACCGATACCGGTGTTGACAATGCCGAGCATGGCGACGGCACGCCAATCAATGCTGGCGGCGACGCCGGCGGACAGGAATGAGGGGGCGCCCTGCGTGAGGAGCGTAAGGACCAGCGCGGTCAAAAAGGCGGCGCTCACCTGGAGCGTGGAGTTTTCGAGGCCCTCGATGTGTGGCGCACCCTTGCTGGCGATGACCATCAGCGCATAGCAAAATGCCGAGGCGATGCCGCAAGCGATACCCGCAATGGGCATATTGCCGCCTAGACCTTGTGCCGCAATGAGAAAAGCACCGCAGGCGACGGCGATAAAGCCGGCGATTTTGCTGCCGGTCAGCTTTTCGCCAAAGATGAGCGGGGAGAGCGCCATGACGATGATGGGGCCGCAGTAGTACAGCAGCGAGGATACGCCGACGCCGATCGTCTGGTAGGCGCGGAACAGAAAAATCCAGCTGGCGCCCAGCGCGGCTCCCGAAAGGAGGAGGGCTGCGGCTTCGCGGAGGCGGGATGGCGCCTGCAACTTATGGCGTTGGGTGATGGCAAGGATAGTGACAAGCGAGAGGGCGCCCAAAAACGTGCGCAGTAGCACGATATCGGAGCTCGGCAACGCGATGGCAGAGGCGATGATGCCGTTGGAGCCAAACAATAGCAATGCTGCTAAGTACGTAAACAGCCCGTTGTTCATGCGCTTCCATCCCCTCTATATCCGAGCATGTTCACTATGGGTGAACTGGCTTTAGAAGAAAAGCGAATATAATGCATAGATAACATGACAAAAGCTCATGCATAGGTGGAGGGGTGCCGTGGAAACGAATGTTCAAAAGATGCAGGTGCTGCTGGAGACCGTGCGCGCCGGAAGCTTTACGCGTGCTGCCGAACGCCTGAGCTATTCGCAATCGGGCGTGAGCCGCATGGTGGCCGATCTTGAGGCCGATTGGGGCTTTAAGGTGCTCGACCGCAGTCGCGAGGGCGTGGCTCTTTCTGCCGATGGGCGGCAGGTCATGCCGGCTGTCGAAGCGCTCTGTGAGGAATTCACTCGCTTGCAGCGACGGGTGGATGAGATGCGCGGGCTCATGCGCGGCAAAATCTGCATCGGTACGTTTTCGAGCGTGGCGACCCACGTGCTGCCGCCGGTGATTGCGCGCTTTCGCGCCGATCACCCGGACGTCGATTACGAGTTGCTGATGGGCGATTACTCAGAGATTGAACAATGGGTGGCAGAGGGCCGCTGCGATCTGGGCTTTATCCCGCGCGAGCCACGCGGCGCCGGCATGGCGTCGCGACCGTTGGTGCAAGACGAGCTGATGGCCGTGGTGCCAGCGGACTCCTCGCTTGCCACCGCGGAGGTCGTTTCCCTTGCCGATTTGGCCAACGAGCAGTTTATTCTGCTAGAACGCGGCACCGATGACGAGATTACGCCGCTGTTTCGCCGCGCGGGCCTGGCGGTGCGCTCTAAGCTGTCGACTTGGGATGACTATGCGATTATGGCTATGGTCGAGGACGGCCTGGGCGTGAGCATTCTTCCCGCGCTCATCTTGCGCCGCTGTCAGTTCGATGTTGCCGTGCGCCCACTCGAGGGACATCCCCATCGGCAGATCAATGCGATATATCGCACGGCTGATGTTTCGCTTGCCGCCGCTCGATTCCTTGAATACCTCTAAACGTGTACATGTCATTGTCCGCTTTGGGCAAATCTCGGAGTCCGGTACATTTTCTTATGAAATTGAACTATCGAATGAGGTGCCGCGTTATACTGCTTGCTAAATTGAACCATGGTTCAATTCGTGTTCTATAAATTGAACTTTGCCAGCAAGGAGGTTCTAATGGCCCAAGAGACGTTTAGCGATCGCCTGCGACAGGCTATGTCCGATCGCGACGTTCGCCAGTCGGACGTGATCCGCGCATCGGAGATGCTCGGCAAAAAACTCGGCAAGAGCCAGATGAGCCAATATGTGAGCGGCAAGACGATTCCGCGGCGCGATGTGGCAGAGCTGCTCGCCCGTATTTTGGAGGTCGATGTTACCTGGCTGCTCGCCGGCGACGCCGATCAAGGCGAGGCGTCATCACCCCGCAACGATTCCAAGCCCGAACCCCATCCCTCAGCTCAAATTGCAAGGAGCACCACCATGCGTACTTTTTCTAAATCCACCAAGCTTGATAACGTCCTGTATGATGTGCGCGGCCCCGTCGTCGACGAGGCCGCCCGTATGGAGGACGAGGGCGAGCGCATCCTCAAGCTCAATATCGGCAACCCGGCGCCCTTCGGTTTCCGCACGCCCGATGAGGTCATCAAGGACATGCGCCAGCAGCTGCCCGACTGCGAAGGCTATTCCAACTCGCGCGGTCTGTTCTCTGCGCGCAAGGCGATTATGCAGTACTCGCAGATCAAGGGCCTGCCCAACGTTCAGATGGAGCACATCTACACGGGCAACGGCGTGTCCGAGCTCATTCAGCTTTCGATGAACGCGCTGCTCGACAATGGCGACGAGATTCTGATCCCCAGCCCCGACTATCCGCTCTGGACGGCGTGCGCAACCCTTGCCGGCGGTCATCCTGTGCACTATCTGTGCGATGAGCAGGCGGATTGGTATCCCGATCTTGAGGATATGGAGTCCAAGATCACGAGCGCGACCAAGGCCCTCGTCATCATCAACCCCAACAACCCCACGGGCTCCGTTTACCCGCGCGAGGTGCTCGAGGGCATCGTTGAGGTTGCGCGCAGGCACCAGCTCATGATCTTTGCCGATGAGATCTACGACCGTCTGTGCATGGACGGCTACGAGCACGTCTCCATTGCCTCGCTCGCTCCCGATCTGCCCTGTGTCACCTTTAGCGGCCTTTCCAAGTCGCACATGATCGCGGGCTATCGTATTGGCTGGATGGTGCTTTCGGGCAACCAGCGCTGTATGAGCGATTTCATCATGGGCATCAACATGCTCTCCAACATGCGCCTGTGCTCCAACGTGCCGGCTCAGTCGATCGTCCAGACGGCGCTCGGCGGCCATCAGTCGGTTAACGACTACATCCGTCCCGGCGGCCGTGTCTACGAGCAGCGCAACTTTGTGTATGAGGCGCTCAACAAGATTGACGGCATCTCGGTGGTTAAGCCGCGTGCGGCGTTCTACATCTTCCCCAAGATGGATGTGAAGAAGTTCAACATTACCGATGACGAGCAGTTCGCCCTTGACCTGCTGCACGAGAAGAAGATCCTGATCACGCGCGGCGGCGGCTTTAACTGGGCCGAGCCCGACCACTTCCGCATCGTGTATCTGCCGCGCATGGAAGTGCTCAAAGAGTCGCTCGAAGACCTCGCCGACTTCTTTGATCATTACCGCCAATCATAACGACAGAGATAGTCTGTCATTTAACGGGCGGCCCGTAACAGATTCGGGTCGCCCGTTTTCTGTTAAAGCTCGCGTTGTCGGCGTCTCGATCGTTTGGGCGAGTGGGAATCGCGTGTGAACGGAAAACTATATTCCAAAATGGAATACATTGTGCTTCAACTGGAATTGATGTCCGTGTGTCCGCTTTTTTAGAATGTTCTCGACAAGATGAAAGGCGGTCCCCACCAATGATTATCGATGCAAATTCCTACTGGTTTGACGAGCGCATCTTCCATGACGAGACGCTCTGTGAACAGTTTTTGGCCGAGGTGCCCCGCGCTTACGACACCGAGGGCTACCTGACCGTAAGCCCCACGGGCAAGCGACAGATTGTGATCGAAAAGCCCGCTGGCTTTCCGGGCCTCAACTATATCGAGGGAGACTACACCCTTGAGAAGCGTCTGGCAGACATGGACGAGGCGGGGGTCGATAAAGCGATTCTCAAACTCCCCGGCTGCCATGAGTGGATGTCACTCGAGATGTGCCGGCGCTTCAACGACGGTATGGCCGCTGACGCAAAAGCGTCGAACGGTCGCTTGATACCGCTTGTCGCCGTGCCTCCCTTTGGCACCGAGGCGAACCTCGAGGAGCTCGATCGCAGGCTCGACGAGGGTTTCGCGGGCGTGCAACTCTGCGCCCACTACGGCAGGCGCTATCTTGACGATCCGATCTTTTCGAGCTTTTTTGAGCGCCTGAACGAACGTAGCGTCACCGTTTACGTGCACCATGTGCCCGTGCCGGTCGAGAACACGTCGTTGCTCGCATACGACAACCTGCGTCGCTCCTACGGCCGTTGCGTCGACCAGACCACGGCAATCGGTCGTGAAATCTTCAGCGACTTCTTCGAGCGTTATCCCAACGTCAAGATGGTCCACTCCATGCTCGGCGGCGCTTATTTTGCGTTTAAGGAGATGCTGCTGCCGCACGGCCCCAAGCGTCCAGATGCCTCGGGTCGCTTCCAGGCCGATACCGAGACGGTCTCCAAGCGTCTTGAGAACAACGTTTATTTCGACATGTCCCATGCTCAGCCCTGGGGCGAAACGCTTCTTGCCTGTGCGGTTAAAGTCCTTGGTGCAGACCATATTGTCTTTGGTACGAGTTATCCCGTTAAACGCGAGTGGCTAACAGAGGGTGTCGCCTGCGTCCGCGCCACAGATTTAAGTGATACGGACAAGGACCTTATGCTTGGCGGCACGGCACAGCGCCTGTACGGCATCGAGTGAGCAACAGATAAAGGAGGGCGTTCGCCATGGATAAGGGAGAGATGAAGGCCGGAGCCGCCCGGGTGGCCATTAACTTAGAGGACGTATTGCCGTTCGACGGTTTCGACGCACTCCGTCATGAAATCTTTGCCCGTGCCTTCGTGGTCGAAGGGATGGGGCGGCGCGCTTGCATCCTTTCACTTGAGGTTACCTCGATCGCTCCGGCCCTACTCGTCGATCTGCGTGAGGTTGTCAAGGATGTCTCCAATTGCGACGGCGCCTTTTCTTGGGTGGTCCCGACCCACACGTTTTCTGCGCCTCACGTGCGCACCCCCGGGCATCTGGCCGACACCGATGCCCGCAATCGAAATGAGCGCTATCGTGCCGCGCTCATCGCCGCGACGCGCGCGGCTGTTGAGCAGGCGGTTGCGGGCATTCGCTCTGTTACGCTCGCCTCGGCGGAGGGCTACTGTCCTGTGAACGTTAACCGCGACATTGAGACGCCGGCCGGCTGGTGGCTGGGAGTAGACCCCAAGGGGTTTGCCGACCACGCGATGCCCGTACTTGTCGCGAGGGATGCCGAGGGCGGGCTCGTTGCCATGCTTGCGACGGCTGATGTCCAGTCTTCCGTGCTCGACGGATCGCACGATTCTCAGGGGAAGCGCTTGGTGAGCGGGGACCTCTTTGGCTTTGCCGCCACGGCTCTCGAGCGCGAATTGGGCGGAGTCGTGTTGCTGCTGCCCGGTGCCGCGGGGGATCAGAGTCCGGCGGAGCGCGCCGTGACCGTTGCGTTCGATTCGACCGGGGCGAAGCAAACGTTAGATGCTCACGAGAGTGGATATCGCATGCTGCATCGACAGGGTCGCGCTATGAGCGATGCGTTGATTGAGGCCGTCCGTGCGGCGCGTGAGGACGATGCCATCGGCGTCGATGCTCGCACGGTCGACGTCCTTTTGCCCGCCCAGACGCGCGCCGACTTCTACTCATTGGCCCCGCATCGAACTTATGAGTTTCATGCGGCAGGCGAACAGCGTACGAGAGTCTATTTACTTCGGCTGGGAAATGCCGAGTTCGTTGGTATCCAGCCCGAGGTTTCGAGCTCGTTTGGCGCCGCCGTGCGCGCCGCCCGAGTCTGTCCCGTGCTCTTTGCCACACTTGTCAACGGAGGGCAGAAGTATCTGCCGGCCCCCGATGCGTACGAGAAAATCACCTATGAGGCCATGAACTCCGGTTTCGCCGCCGGTTCCCATGAGCGCCTCCTCCAAACCATCCTTGCCGCTTTAAACGCGGCGCGACAAAAAGGAGAACTTGCATGAATATCGGACATGCACGCCGCAAGATCACCCCGCAAGGCGACATCTATCTAATCGGATACCGTAACCTCCCCAACCGTCTGGAGCCTGCGACAGGCGTCCATGACGACGTCTTCGCCAACGCGATTCTTTTCCAACAGGACGACCGCGAAGTTTTTCTCTTCAACGCCGATGTTCTCGAGTTTGAGGAGAGCATGGCCGAGGAGGTTAAGACGATGCTCGCCGAGCGCTACGGAATCGACCGTGACTGCGTTCTGCTCTCCGCGACGCACGACCACACTTCGATCGTCGCCTACCATCGCAGCTGGTGGACGGGAAAATTCAACGAGGACTACTATCGCTGGTTCCTCGATACCATCTGTCAATGCTTCGAAGAGTGCCGCGCCAACGCGCGACCTGCGACCTGCCGCATGGGCAAAAAAGTCATCACCGGTTTCTATGACAACCGCATCATTCCCGGAGAGCTTGCCGATAATGAGGTTATCGTGGTGTCGTTCTTCGATGACGAAGGCAAATCGTTTGCGGGCTTTGTGAACTGGGCGGTGCATTCTGCCTGTGTCGGACCCGACTGCACGGAGCTCACGAGCGAACTCGCCGGTCTTACCGGCAAAAAGCTCGCTCAGAGTCTTGGTTACTATCCGGCCATGGTCGTCGGTGCTGCTGGCGACTGTAGCGACCGCAATTTTCGCCAGGGACGCGGCATTCCCGAGGTTGAGCGTGCTTCGACCGGTCTTGCCGAGGCGATTTCCCAGATCAAGCTCGATCGCGAGGTTGTTCTTGACCGCATCGAGCCTCAGACGTTCTATCACACCGTTGCCCATGACGACTTTTCACTCACGCTTAAGTGTGCCGTCATCAGTCTGGGCGGCCTGCATCTCTTTGTGTTCCCGAGTGAACTCGGCAGCGACCTGGGCATTCGCATGAAGCGCGAATGTCCGGTCGAGGGAATAGTCTGCGGTTACACCAACGGCTATTTTGAGTATTTCCTTCCGGCACGCGAGTACGGCCTCTCCTTTGAGACCGAGCGTACTCAGATTCCCCAGGGCGAACCGGAACGTCTGTGTGACAAGTTCTGCCAGACGACGAGACTTCTCGGCGCAGCAGCTTCGCGTCTGTAGGCCTGATTGCGTGGCATGGGCCAATGAGGCTCACTGCCATGTGATCGGCATCTTCCATCTTCTCTGCTGTTTCCCATCCCGGGCGTACGTGCGTCCGCGGATTTCAAAGGGGGAAGCGGGTTCCTTGTCCTCCCACGTCGACTACGGAGGCATGAAATCTACGCTATGCCCCGCTCAGAAAAGGAGAATTCCATGAAATACCAGAAGCTTTGCGATGAAATCATCACAAAGGTCGGTGGTCGAGACAATGTGTCAGACGTGAGCCACTGCATTACGCGTCTCCGCTTCCACCTCAAGGATGAATCGCTCGCCCAGACCAATGAGCTTAAGGCGACGAAGGGCGTCGTTGACGTCATCCAGGCCGGCGGACAGTATCAGGTCGTGATTGGTGCCACTGTCGAGGCCGTCTACAACGACCTTGTTCAGATTGGCGGGTTCGACTCCAAACCCGCGCTCGATATCGATGAAGGCGACGACGTCAAAAAGGGCGATCCATTCTCGCGTCTGCTTGCCATCATCTCCGAGATCCTGCAACCGGTTCTTGGCGTGCTTATGGCCGGTGGCTTTATCAAGTCGATGCTCGCGCTCTGCACGGTTGCCGGTTGGCTTGCCAAGGACAGCAATACGTATGTGACGCTCTCGGCAATCGGAGATTCGGTCTTCTATTACTTTCCGCTAATCATTGGCTGGACGTCGGCCAAGAAGTTCGGACTTAAGCCCGTTATGGGAATGGCGCTCGGCGGTATCCTCGTCTACCCGACGCTCGTTGCCCTTATGGGCGGAGATCCGCTCTACACGCTCGGCGCCGGCACGGTCTTCGAGTCCAATGTCTATGGTGATATTTTTGGCATCCCGCTGATCATGCAGAATTACTCATCGACGATTCTGCCTGCGATCTTTATCGTCTGGATTGCCTCTAAGGTGCACAAGGCCCTTTCTAACGCGCTGCCCGCGCTTGTGAGCTCGTTCTTCTCCAACATCCTGACGCTCCTCATTTGCGGCATCCTTGGCCTGCTTGTGGTCGGTCCGGTCATGACGGTCCTCTCCAACATCGTTGCCCAGATCATTCTGATGCTCATCAACGTCCAGCCCGCCCTCGCCGGCTTTGTCATCGGCACGTTCTGGAGCCTGCTCGTCATGTTCGGCCTGCACTGGGGTATCATCCCGCTGTGGTTTCTCGATGTCGCAACCTACGGCTATGACCTCATTAATCCGCTCGTGTATGCAGGCGGTTGTGCCATCGCCGGTGCTGTGCTTGGCATGGTCATCCGAACCAAGGATTCCGAGGAAAATGCTGCCGTCAACATTCCCGCCCTTGTCTCTTCGATTTTCGGTGTCAACGAGCCTGCGCTTTACGCCATCTTGCTGCCGCGTAAGCGCCTTATGTGGGCAACCTTTATTTCAGCTGGTGTAGGCGGCGCCATCGCCGGCCTCATGGGTGCCAAACTCTATGCCTTCGGTGCCTCCGGCCCGCTCGGTTTCCCGAGCTTTATTAACCCTGCCGGCATCGACACGGGCTTTATCGGCCTTGTCATCTCCGGTGTGGTCGCTTTCGTTCTGGCTCTTGTCGCCGCTATGGTGATCGGTACCAGGAAGGACGAGGGCGGTAAGGCACTCAACATCTCGGTGGACTAGTCTGTCTGCGCACTTTAACTAAATATGCCTCGGACGGCGACGTGCCGCCCGAGGCATATTTGTGTTTCGTGCCGTTGTCAGCGTGTTTGCGGACGCAAGTCTGCGGTTGTGGAGCAGCGGGGATTATGACGGTCGTGCCGCGGTGGAAGACGCACGGTCGCCCTGCAGGAGCTGACGGTAGGGGAGGAAGCCAATGAACGAGACGACCGCCTGCGAGTGCGCAGCGTTTCGCTTGAGGTAGAGCCTTACCTCGGAGGTCGTCGCGGGCTCAAGCGGCACCAGGGCTACCTTTCCGCTGGCGAGCGATTCCGTCGGCTTGCGCATGAGGAATGAGACGCCGGCGCCGCGCGCGACAAGGGAGATGATGTTCTCGGCTCGTTTGCCGGTGAACGTAACACGTGGGCCAAATCCAGCTTCGCGACAAAGGGATAGGACGAGCTCGCTTACGAACGAGCCTTGGGGAAGCATGAGGAAATTCTCGTCGATAAGGTCGTCTATCTCGACGGTGTCACGTTCGGCGAGCGGATGGTCGAGCGGAAGGACGGCCACGAGCCGGTCGGTCGTAAAGGGAATCTTTTTGAACTCCGGCTCGATGGCGCCGCCGTCACGGATGAAGGCCAGGTCAATGTCCTCGTGCAGGAGCATGCGCTTGAGTGTGTCGCCCTCGCCTTCGATGAGCTCGACAGAATATGAGGGGTTCGCCTGCTGAAAATCGATGACGGCGTCCGTGATCCCATAAGGGGCCATAATGGGGATAGAACCTACGGTGAGGTGCTCGAGCGGCTCACCTGCGCCTATTTGAATGGCGGCAAGATAGCGGTGCTGAAGCGTCGCAATTTTTTGCGCATAGGGGAGGAGCGCTTCACCTTGCGCGGTGAGTGCTACGTGGCGCTGGCTTCGATCGATGAGCTTGCAGCCGAGTTCGTGCTCCATTGCCATGATGTGCTTGGAGAGGGTTGATTGCGACATGAAAAGCAGTTCCGCTGCATCAAGAAACGTGCGTGACTGCGCTAAGATGGCGAATTCGCCAAAGCGGCTGATATCCATAGGGAGGCCTCCGGTACCCTCATTTTGGCAGGTGGCCTAAACCACGACGCCGTTGCAGTGGTCGATTTCGTGCTGGATGATCTCGGCGGTGTAGTCCGAGAAGTTTTTGATGCGGTGGACGAAGTTTTCGTCCAAATACTCAACCTTAATGCGGCGATAGCGGGTACAGGGACGCTCGCCGATCAGCGAGAGGCATCCTTCGCTCGTCTGATAGGCATTGACCTGCTCAAGAATTTGCGGGTTGTACATCAGGAGCGCCCTGTTGCCGTCCTTTACGCAGATGATGCGTTTGCGCACGCCGATCATGTTGGCGGCGAGGCCCACGCACTCGTGCACATGCTCGTGGAGCGTATCCAGGAGATCCTGCCCGGTCGCGGCATCGTCGGGTCCCGCGTCTTCGGAAGGCAGGCGCAAAAAGAACTCGGATTTCATGATGGGCTTAATCATGGCGGGCTCCTCATGTCTTATGCTTTCGTGGACTTTTAATAATAGCGCGGAAGGAAAGCTGTGCGTCCGCGTTACAATCTTTCGACGTTGGACCATGTTGCCAGATTCGTCGTGTACGGCGTCTGGCGTAAGTCTAGGGCTCATTTTTCGCCCTGGACTGTTCCTCTGGGGCGATGCGACTGTCGTTCCAAGAGGAAGGAAATGCATGGGGAGCAAATCTCAGCAACAAGTTCAAGTAGCGCCATCGGCCACTGCGGCGATTCTCGTCGTAATGTATATTGCAGCCTTTGTTGCCGCGTTTAACGAGAACATCATTAACGTGGCGTTGCACGACATAATGGCGGCCTTTTCGGTGAGTGCAACCACGGCGCAGTGGCTCGTTTCGGGCTACATGATCGTGACGTCGATCTTTACGGCTATCATGGCCTTTCTGTCCGGCCGTTTCTCGACGCGCAAGCTGCTGTTTTTCGCATGCGGATGCATGGTCGCCGGCGAAGTCCTGTGCCTGGTCGCTCCGTCGTTTAGCGTTTTGCTGCCAAGTCGTATTTTGCAGGCTGCGGGATCGGGCATCTTGTTTCCGCTCATGATGAACGTGGTACTGTCTTGCGCCCCGCGCGAGAAGCTCGGTTTGTATCTGAGCCTGGGCGGTGCCTGCATTACGCTGGGGCCGGCGTTTGGGCCCGTGATCAGCGGTCTTATGTGCACGTTGTTTGGCTGGAGGGCGGTGTTCGTAGTGCCGCTGGTGGGCGGCATTGTGGTCGCTGCGGCGGGCGTAAAGCTTGTCCAGAATGTCGGAGAGCGTTCGAACACCACGCTTGATATTCTGTCGGTGGTTTTGCTCGCTGCCGGTATTACGGCATTTGTATATTCCGTAGGCGAGTTCTCGACCAATCTGATTGCCGGCATCGCGACGCTCTTCGCCGCCATTGTGCTGCTCGGCCTGTTTGCGGCCCGCCAGCTCAAGCTCGAGCATCCGGTGCTTAACGTGCGTCCCATGGCGAGCGTTCGTTTTTGGCCTGCGTGCTCGCTTGTGGTGGTATCGATGATGACGACGTTCTCGATGAGCGTTTTGTTGCCGCTCTATTTTGAGGGCGCATACGGCATGACCGCACTTGTTGCGGGCTTGCTCATTTTGCCGGCGATTGCCTGCAATGCTGTGACCTCGATTGTGGGCGGACGCGTGATGGACGCCCGTGGCGCATGGCCGCTGCTGCCGGTCGGCTTTGCCCTGATTGCTGTGGGGCAGACTGCAATCTCGATGACGGCCGCAAGCATGAACATCGGCCTCGTCGTGGCGCTGACCGTTGTGGTGTATGCCGGAGTCGGTTTGGTGCTGAGCCCTTC
The DNA here is from genome assembly GCA_900552735.1 of uncultured Collinsella sp. Lineage (GTDB taxonomy): Bacteria > Actinomycetota > Coriobacteriia > Coriobacteriales > Coriobacteriaceae > Collinsella. Next base: position 12,152 of record USBA01000005.1, read on the forward strand.
GCAGACGGCCGGCTTGGAGACGCTACCTGCCGCTGAGCATCCTCACGGAACGGCATTGCTCAACACGTGGAACATGATTGCCGCATCGTTTGGCCCGTCGCTGTTTATCGGCCTGCTATCGAGTTCTGCGGCGACTGCCGGCGCGGCTGGCGCTGCGACCGACGTTGCCCAGGCGATTGGATTTGCGGCAGCCGTGCGTGTGGCGGCTGTAATTGCCGTGGTCGGATTTGTGGTATCGGTTGTGTACGCTCGTCGCGAGTCGCACATGTCGCATTAATGTGTGCACATAGATTCTGCAGCTAGATTGGATGGCGACACCATAAACTAATGGACGTTTTGCCGAGAGGCATGAATGTTTAAAGCGCAAAGAGTGCGCGACGGGCCCCGCGAATGGGGCGATGATGCCCGAGAGGGCCAAGAAGGAGTCTCATGTCTGAGAACGAAGAGATCATGAACGAGACCGAGAACGAGACCATGGCTGCCGAGGTTGAGGCAGTCGAGACCGTGGAGACCGAAGCTGCCGAGGTTGAGGCTGCTGCCGAGGTTTCCGCCGAGGAGGAGGCCGAGGTTGCCGAGGCCGCCGTTGATTACGATGACGAAGAGCTGATGGACAAGATGCAGAAGGCCGCCCGCCTGCTGCGCAGCCGTCGCTTTGCTATTTCCAAGGAGGAGGAGGCCAAGGCCGAGCGCATGGCGAACATCGAGCGCGCCATCAAGCTTCTTGACCTCAAGCCCAAGATGGAGCAGAAGGAAATGTCCGACCTGCTGGGCATGCGCCTTCGTGAGCTCGATGGCCTGATGGCCGAGGCCGAGGCTGCCGATCTGGTCGGCCGCATCGACGACGCCGAGGGCGATATGCGCAAGATCGTTGTCTTCGCTGCCGAGGATGCCGCTGAGGGCCTGGTCGAGCTTGCCAACAAGAAGGAGAAGCTCCTGCCCGAGCTTTCTTACGAGGAGGCCACCGAGCTGATGGCCGCTCTCGATAAGGTTATCGCTCCGCTCGTCGCCATGGGCCTGGACGAGGATCGCGGTCCTCGCGGCGGCCGTGACGACCGTGGTGGTCGTGGCGGCGACCGTGGTGGTCGCGGCGGCTTTGGCGATCGTGGTGGCCGTGGCGGCGACCGCGGCGGTCGCGGTGGCGATCGTGGCGGCCGTGGCGGCTTTGGTGACCGCGGCGGCGACCGTGGCGGTCGCGGCGGCTTTGGCGGCAACCGTGGTGGCTATGGCGACCGCGGTGGCAACCGTGGCGGCTTTGGCGGCAACCGTGGTAACGACCGCGGTGGCCGTGGCGGCGACCGTGGTGGCCGCAACGGTGGCGGCTTCCGCGGCAATCGCTTCTAGGGGTTACGCGGTTCTACGAACCGCGTAACTAATTGACGCTGCGCTCCCACCAGAGCGACAACTTGTCATTCAAAGAGGACGGCATGACCAGAAGGTCTATGCCGTCCTCTTTTCATGCCAATTTGTTCGCTCTGGTGGGCGCTCGCTGTCAGTGCCAAAACATCGGCATTGCCATGATCCAAGGTAGTCATTGGGGACGTTCTTAAACGACTACATAGTATGAGAGTGGATAATCTCCCGGTTTGAGTCTGCATTCGAGCTCAAAGTGGGAGATTATCCACTCTCATTTGCTATGCGTTCGAAAATCCACGCTCTTTTGTTTTCTGCCTACATTTGGAGGAAGAGCTCGTGGAGGCGGGCGTCGTCGTCGAGCTCGGGGTGGAAGGTGACGCCGAGCTGGTTGTCTTGACGGGCGGCGACGATGCGGCCATCGACTTCGGACAGGGCCTTGGCATTGCCGTGCACCTTGACGATGCGGGGTGCACGGATAAACGTCAGCGGCACTTCACCGTCGATACCGTCTACCCGCCCCTTGGTGCGAAAGCTGCCGAGCTGTCTGCCATAGGCATTACGCTCAACGAGCACATCCATGGTTGCCAGGCGCGGCGTCCCCTTATCGTCGTGGGCGGCAAGGTCGCGCGCCAGCAGAATCAAGCCGGCACAAGTCCCCAATACAGGCATGCCTTCAACAATGCGGATGCGAAGCCCCTCGAGCATACCGAGTTCGGCAAGTAGCTTGCCCTGAACGGTGGACTCGCCGCCGGGGAGGACCAGGCGGTCAAAGTTCTGCTGCAAATCGGCCGCCTGCCTCAGCTCAATATAGTGCGCGCCCAGCTCAGATAGTCTTGCCTCGTGCTCGGCAAAAGCGCCTTGGACCGCCAGCACGGCGACCGTTTGGTCTGCATAATCGCTCATGTGCGATCCTTTCTGCTGGACTAGCGCCCGCGCTCCTCCATGATGATCTCGATCTCGTCGGCGTTGATGCCCACCATGGCCTCGCCCAGGTCCTCCGAAAGCCCGGCGATGAGTTTGGCATCGGTGAAGTTTGCCACGGCCTTGACGATGGCGGCGGCGCGCTTAGCGGGGTCGCCGCTCTTAAAGATACCCGAGCCGACAAAGACGCCCTCGGCACCCAGCTGCATCATCAACGCGGCGTCGGCGGGGGTCGCTACGCCGCCGGCGGCAAAGTTCACGACGGGAAGCTTGCCCGTGGCATGGACCTCGCGGACCAGTTCGACCGGAACCTGCAGCTGTTTGGCTGCCTCAAAGAGCTCATCATCGCGCAGAGCGACAACGTCACGGATCTGCTTTTGGATCTTGCGCATGTGGCGCACGGCTTGGACGACGTTGCCCGTGCCCGGCTCGCCCTTGGTGCGAATCATCGTGGCGCCCTCGGCAACACGGCGCAACGCCTCGCCCAGATCGCGGGCGTCGCAGACAAACGGCACGTCAAACTGGGTCTTGTCGATGTGATAAACGTCATCGGCGGGGGAGAGAACCTCGGACTCGTCGATGTAATCGATCTCGATGGCCTGCAGGATCTGCGCCTCGACAATGTGACCGATGCGGCACTTGGCCATGACGGGGATGGAGACGGCCTCTTGGATGCCCTTGATCATCTTGGGATCGCTCATACGCGAGACGCCGCCTGCGGCACGGATGTCGGCCGGGATGCGCTCGAGAGCCATGACGGCGCAGGCGCCTGCCTCCTCGGCGATGCGTGCCTGCTCGGGAGTGGTGACGTCCATGATGACGCCGCCCTTGAGCATCTGCGCGAGTTCGCGATTGAGTTTGACGCGATCGGCCTTGCTGGTCTGTTCTGCCATGGTTGCTCCCTTGGTTGGCATGTACATTGCTTGACGGAACATCCTATCGGGGAGCTGGGTATGGCGAAATACTCAGTTTTCGAGATAATAACAAGGTCAGACTAATGCCAGATTGAATGATTCGATAAGGTCAGGTGATAGACCCATGCTTGACTACAATTTGGAAAATCGCGGCGAAGCATCGCTTTATGAGTATGTTTACCAGCAAATTCGCGATGATATTGTTGCTGGCCGTATTGCGGCGGGGGAGCATCTGCCGTCTAAGCGCGCCTTTGCGAGTCATTTGGGTATCAGTGTCATTACCATCGAGAATGCATATAGCCAGTTGCTTGCCGAGGGCTATATTTGCTCGATGCCGCGTCGTGGCTACTACGCGTGCGAGCTTCCGGATGCGCCGGTTTTGGCTTTTGCTGCGGGGGATATCGACCGAGATGCTGTCCCTGTTGGTCCCAGCGCGCATGATGCCATGGGGCAGGCAGAGCGATTCGACGCACTTTCTCCTTCCGCCTTGGAGGCGGCGCGGCTTTGGCAAAGTGCGCTACGGGCGACGCTGACGTCCGAAGACGAACGTGAAATCTTTTCGCCCGCACCGGCGCAGGGCACCGCTCGACTGCGACGTGCGATTGCGCACCATCTGCGCGGGACAAGGGGCATGAATGTCGACCCCGACAACATCGTTATCGGTGCGGGCGCCCAGCTGCTCGATACCATGTTGGTTCAGTTGCTTGGCGCGGACAAGGTGTATGCCGTCGAGGATCCAGGCTATTTGCGCTTGACGCGCATCTATCAGGCCATGGGTTGCGAAGTGCGGCATATCCCGTTGGATGCTGAGGGCGTGGACTTGAGCGCGCTGCAGAAAACCGGGACCGATGTCCTTCACCTGATGCCGTCTCATCAGTATCCGACCGGTCTTGTGACGAGCATTGCACGTCGCTATGCGTTGCTGAGCTGGGCCGCCGAGCGGCCAGGTCGGTATCTCATCGAAGACGACTTTGATTGTGAGTTTCGCCTTGCCGGCAAGCCGATTCCCGCGCTCGCGTCGATCGATGCCGCCCAGTCGGTTATCTACACCGACACGTTTTCGAAGAGCCTGTCATCGGCGTTGCGTCTAGCGTACATGGTGCTGCCCGACGAGCTAATGGAGCGGTTTAGGCGCAACCTTGGTTTTTACGCCTCGTCGGTGAGTTCTGTTGACCAGGTCGCTTTGGCTCGTTTGCTGGAATCGGGTGATTACGAGCGACATGTGAACCGCGTGCGCGTTCGTGCTCGCGAGGCGCGTGATGGCCTAGCGGCGCTTGTACGGAAGGCGTTTCCGGCAGGGGAGGTCTCGATCGAGCATGCAGACGCAGGTCTTTACTGCACTGTGGTTGCGGAGCGCGGAACGGGTGGAAGCTCTTTTGTGCGGGCCCTCACGCGCTCGGGTATTCCGTTTATCGATATCAGTGACTGTTATTGGTGTGCCGATGGTGCATTTGTCCCTGAAAACTCGACTCAAATTCTTGTCCAGTATGACGATCTGGGTCCGGAAGTGCTTAATACCTTGGAATTGCAGCCAATGGGGGCACTCTGCAACCTAAGTGAGTAGACTTTTGGAACTTTGGCGACCAGGCAGTTTTGTAACAAGTCATTTACCTGCGACTTTATAAAGCAATATGGATGGTCTGCGCGGCAAGTTCGAAAAAGTCTACTCACTTGCCGCGCAAAGCTTCTGCATGAGAAAAAAATGGGGTTTTCAACAGTGCTTCGTCCAGCTTTCGGCAAGCTTTTGGTCAGTTGGGGAGGGCTGTTGAAAACTTAGCAGTCCGTTCGGTGCCATTTTTGGTGCGTTCGCCCCAATGCGAGACAGGCTGGGTTGAAATTCGTGTTTTCCTGTGCCTATGAAGGATTTACTTTGTGACATATCGGCTTTTAGATACTGGCGTTTGCCCCCTCAAGTCCGCGCTTTGTGTCCGCCGCTTCCGCGACCGGAAGAAGACCGGCAGCGATATGACCTCGCCCGTAACCCGACGGCTGCGGTTGCACTCGGCTTTCCGTTGTATACATTGGTTCGGACGAGAAGCAAACGGACATGCTCTGCCAGCATTAGGCAGCGGCTGTTTCTGGGCGAGCTTCCCAGGGAATCCGTGCTGGAAACGGAGCATGGATTTTTGATTACGTCTCCTCTACTGACGGCATTCATCATGTCGCGGCATCTGACGGATCTTCAGCTTCTTTTTGTGTTGGCGGAGATGTGCGGCCTGTTTGCGGTGTGTGCCCTGCCGGCGGCACTTGAGGCGGAGCTTTCGCGTGCAATTGATTCGGGCGCGATTTCGACAACGTTCGGTTGGGTGCGCTGCCCGTCCGAGGACGGCACCGCCTCAAATTTATGGCGTCGAGACGCTTTGGTTTTGGGCGGAGACCTTGACCGTTTTTGTTCAGATGTTTGCGGGATGCGTTACGGCAATAGATTTATGGCGGTATCGCAACTCGTTCCATTGGGTGCCGCGTCGCCTTTTGAGGTCGAGGCGTATTTGCTACTTGCACTGCCGCGATCCCTGGGAGGCGAAGGTTTTTGCGGCATAGAGCTTAATGTTGAAGTGACGTTAAGCACAAGTGCTCGAGCGATTGTGGGAAAGTCCCGTGTATATATCGACCTACTTCTTTCTTCACCGGACGGTAAGCGACAGGTGGCCATTGAATGTCAGGGAAAGGCCTCGCACGGACGCGCAGGGGATGGCTTGCGTGACGCTGACCGCATGACAGCCCTTCAGGCCATGGGCTACGATGTACTTCTCCTGACACACAGACAGATATCCGATGAGGATAGATTCCGCGCGATCGTTAAGGCCGTATGCAGGATGCTCGATGCTGAATATCGTGATAAAAGTTCGGATGAGCAAAGGGCTGAGGCATTACTCCGGTCTGAACTATTTGTTGACTGGACAAAATTGGGAGTAATCGACGGAAAGATGCCCGTTAGACACAAAGCAGTTCGATCGTGGACGGCTGCGGAACTAAGTGAGTAGACTTTTGGCTTGATGGCGACCAGGTCGTTTTGCAGCAAGTCATTTACCTGCGGCTTTATAAAGCAATATGGATGGTGTGCTCGGCAAGTTCCAAAAAGTCTACTCACTTAGTTTTTGACGAGAAACCGATGCCGAAGATAGTTCTATTTCAGGGCGTTAACGAGTCCTCGAGACACAAAAAGGCCCGAACCAATACGGTCCGGGCCTTATAAAGCTAGAGAATGTCTCTCAGGCGTTTGGCTTAGCCGAAGTAGCGCTTGAGCAGGCCGGCGAAAGCCTTGCCGTGGCGAGCCTCGTCGCGAGCCATCTCGTGCACGGTGTCGTGGATGGCATCGAGACCAGCGGCCTTGGCGCGCTTGGCGAGATCGGTCTTGCCGGCGGTGGCGCCGTTCTCGGCCTCAACGCGCATCTCGAGGTTCTTCTTGGTGGAGTCGGTCACGACCTCGCCCAGGAGCTCAGCGAACTTGGCGGCGTGCTCGGCCTCCTCGTGGGCAGCCTTCTCCCAGTACAGGCCGATCTCGGGATAGCCCTCGCGATGAGCGACACGAGCCATGGCCAGGTACATACCGACCTCAGAGCACTCGCCCTCAAAGTTGGCGCGCAGGTCGGCAACGATGTCCTCGGAGACGCCCTCCATCTTGGCGACGCCCACGACGTGCTCGGCAGCCCACTCGAGCTGGCCCTCCTCCTGCTTCAGGAAGCGAGAGCCGGGAACGCCGCACTGGGGGCACTTGAAATCCTCGGGCAGCTGGTCGCCGTCGAACTCTTCCACATAACCGCAAACGGGGCAAACAAACTTCATGATTCGATCCTTTCGATCGATGGCGATTGCGCGCTCGTCCGGTCCCGTAAGGGCCCTCTCCGGACGTGCGTCTTGACGAGTTCTATTATCCATAAATGCAACCAAATGTGAAGCCTATTAGGAATGATTTTTAATAAAACAATTTTGAGATATGAAGATGTTGATTGATCAACGATTGGCAGGCCGTCTTTGACCGCCGCTGAGTACAATCGGGCGAGCAAATGTTGACCTATCAACAAATGAAGGAGTTTCCTTTATGCATCTAGCCCGTCGTGCCTGGTGCCGAACATATCAGACGGTTTTTCGCATTGCATTGCCGATCCTGCCCTATACCGAGCCGCGCATTTTAGAGCATGCCGAGGATGTGCCCGCGGTGCTTCAAAAGCGCTCGATCCAGAAGGTCCTTATCGTGACAGACCCTGGTATTGCACGTTTGGGGCTCACGGCATCACTCGAGCGTGCGCTTACGGCTCAGGGGATTGGCGTTACGGTCTATGCCGAAACGCGTGCGAACCCCACGGTCTCAAACGTGGAAGAAGCGGCGTCCCTGTATCGAGAGCGCGCCTGCCAGGCCATTATCGGCTTTGGCGGTGGCTCGGCCATGGACTGTGCCAAGGGCGTGGGAGCACGTATCGCGCAGCCAAACAAGCCCATCAACAGGATGCGCGGGCTGCTGCGGATTCATCGTCGTCTGCCGCTGCTCATCGCCGTTCCCACCACGGCAGGCACGGGAAGCGAGGTCACGCTTGCGGCGGTAATTACCGATGACGAGACGCACTACAAGTACCCCATTAACGACTTTGTGCTTATCCCGCGCTTTGCGGTGCACGACCCCGAGTTTACGCGCGGTCTGCCCGCCTCCATTACGGGGCAGACGGGCATGGACGCCCTGACGCATGCCGTCGAGGCGTTTATCGGGCGAAGTACTACGCCCTATACGCGCAAGATGGCGCGACAGGCGGTGCAGCTCATCCACGACAATTTGCTCGAGGCCTATGAACATGGCGACGACATGCGTGCGCGTCGGAATATGCTTTCGGCGGCGCATAAGGCGGGTGTTGCCTTTACGCGCTCCTATGTCGGACACGTTCATGCCATCGCACACAGCCTGGGCGGGCGTTACGGGATTCCGCACGGCTTGGCCAACGCTATCATCCTGCCGCATATGCTTCGCGCCTATGGCGAAGCTGCTGCTCCTAAGCTCGCCGATCTCGCCCGCATGGCCGGCATCGCGCCGGCTAACGCGCAGGATAGCCTGGCTGCCGAGGCATTTATCGATTGGGTCGACCGCATGAACGCCGCCTTGGGCATTCCCGAATATGTGACGGGCATTCGCCGCTCCGACATTCCCGAAATGGCGGCACATGCCGATGCCGAGGCCAATCCGCTGTACCCCGTTCCGCTTTTGATGGCCCGCTCGGAGCTCGAGCATATGTACGAGGTCGTCGCGGGTGGTATGTTTGAGGACGAGAACTAGGAGGGTCCATGAACACCGAGGAAATTGCGCGCATCGTCGGCGATCAGCGCGCCTACTTTAAGACGCACGCCACGTTTGATGTCGATGCTCGACGTCGTGCGCTCGTGAGTTTACGCGATGCGGTACGGGCGCACGAGGCCGATATTGCCCATGCGCTCAAGACCGATTTGGGAAAATCGCATGACGAGGCCTATATGTGCGAGATTGGCACATCGCTTTCCGAGATTCGTCATCAGATCGCTCATGTGGCTCGATGGAGTCGTCCGCGCCTGCATCCGTGCGACCTTGCCAATGCCGTGAGTGTGTGCAAGACGCAAGCCGTGCCCTATGGCGTCACGCTCATCATGGCTCCGTGGAACTACCCGTTTTTGCTGACGCTCGAGCCGCTCGCCGGCGCCCTTGCCGCGGGCAATACCGTGGTCATCAAGCCGAGCGCATATGCTCCGGCGTCGAGCGCGGTGCTCAAGCAAATCTGTGAAGAGGCATTTGATCCGCGCCTGGTGACGGTTGTCGAGGGCGGGCGCGCCGAAAACGAAGCGCTGCTCGATGAGCACTGGGACAAGATCTTCTTTACCGGTAGCGTTCCGGTCGGCAAGCTCGTCATGGAGCGCGCAAGTAAAAACCTTACGCCCGTGACGCTTGAGCTGGGCGGAAAGAGTCCCTGCATCGTGGATGCGACGGCAAACTTGAAGGTTGCGGCACGGCGTATCGCCTTTGGTAAATGGCTCAACGTGGGGCAGACCTGTGTGGCGCCCGACTACCTGCTGGTCGATACGCGCGTGCACGACGAACTGCTGGATCTCATCAAGGAGGAGGTCCGTCGCATGTTTGGCGAGCATCCGCTCGATAACGAGGACTACGGGCATATCGTCAACACCAAGCATTTTGCGCGCGTGCGCGGGCTGATAAATCCCGATAAGGTCGTGCTTGGAGGTACCGCGCGCGAGGCCTCGCTCAAGATCGAGCCGACGATTTTGGACGGCGTGGCCCCCGATGACGCCGTAATGCAGGAGGAGATTTTCGGCCCCATCTTGCCGGTGCTGACGTTTGAGAGCCTAGACGAGGCTGAAGCGTTTATTACGGATCGTCCGACGCCGCTGGCCCTGTATATCTTTAGCCAGGACCGTGCGGCTCAGCAGCGCTTTGTGCGCTACGTGCCCTTTGGCGGCGGCTGCGTCAACGACACCATCATGCATTTGGCCACGAGCCATATGGGCTTTGGCGGCATGGGCGCGAGCGGTATGGGCCAGTACCATGGCCGCGAGAGCTTCGATGCGTTTAGTCACAAGAAGAGCATCGTGAACAAGGCAACCTGGCTGGACGTGCCGTTTCGGTATGCGCCCTACGCAAGCTGGAAGCACAAGTTCGTGCGCATGTTTGTGCATTAGAATCAGATGGTGTAGCGACAAACGGTCGAAAAGGCGCGGGTGGGGCGAATTTGTGTCCGCGCGAGTTCGTAGACTTCTCTATAAGGTTAAACGCCGGTTTATCCGGCCGTTAGGGGAGCTGCTATGTACGAGCCTTCACGTGTTCTTCTGTCATTTCACATTGCAGGATTTCAGTATGCCGATGGCGCCTTGGTCCTGGGCGATCTTAAAGCGGGCGATAAGCTGACGCTGTGTGCCGAGCGCGATAATCCCCATGACCCTGAGGCGGTTGCGATCTATTACGGCAACACCAAGCTTGGCTATGTTCCGGGAAACGAGGTCGGCCCGCTGTCCTTGATGATGTATTACGGCCATGAGGACGTATTTGAGGCCCGCGTGCAGCAGGTTGCTCCCGAGCGCAGCCCGTGGCATCAGGTGCGCGTTGGCCTCTACGTGGTGGACGCTCGCTAATCGGCAAGGGAGGCGGCCATGTTTGATGGCGATGATCTGTTCGATCTGACAGACGATCCGTTTGAGTGGGATATGCTACTCGATGACGATGAGTTGGAGCAGGATCGTAAGAAGCGCCAGGACAAGAACGCCCGGGGTGACGCTTCGAAAAAGCAAGACAAACGCCGCCGCGGACTGTTCGGCGGGCTCTTTGGATAACCGCCGCATCGCTGCGTCTGTATACTTAGCACGAGTTGAACACGTTGCGAAATGAGGACACAGACGATGATGTGGTTTACCGCCGACTTGCACCTGGGCGATACGAATATCTTGCACGACATGGACCGGCCGTTTGGCTCGGTCGAGGAGATGAACCGCAAGGTCATCGATGCCATCAATGAGTGTGTGGCGGCGGATGACCGTCTCTACATCCTGGGAGACTTTACCTATCGTTTGCCCCTAGCGGATGCCGTGCACCTGCGCGAGCGTATCGAATGCAAGAATGTGACGCTCATCCGCGGTAACCATGACGGCGACTGGGAAGATTCCGACGTACCGCAGATTTGGGAAGACGTGCGCGATTACCTGGAGATTGCTCCCGGCTATGCCAAGGGCCATCGTCTGGTTATGAGCCACTACCCCATGCTCAGCTGGAATGGTAAGGCGCGTGGCGCCATCATGCTACACGGGCATATCCACAGCAGGGGAGACCGCACCAACGCGCGCAACCGCGATCGCGAGCGCCCTATCTTTCGCTACGATGTCGGTCTCGATGCCAACGAGTACAAGCCCGTAAGCCGAGACCAGATCTTGAGCTTCTTTGGGCTATAGGGCGCCCAAACCACCACAAAGGGGACAGGCACCTTTGTGGTGGTTCTGGCGCCGTTGCCATTATGGCGGCGGCGTCTTTTTTGTCCGCGCGGCGCGGTAGAGTGTAGGCGATTGAAATTTGCGTCCATCGAGGAGCTGCTATGAACGAGATCAGGTGCCCGCATTGCGGCGAAGTGTTTAAGGTCGATGCGTCCGGCTATGCGGATATCGTCAAGCAGGTGCGCGATGCTGAGTTTTCGCGCGACCTGGATGAGCGCGTGAAGGCAGTCCAGCGCGAGGGCGAGCAGGCGCTGGAACTTGAGCGCTCTCGTTCGACGGCTGCCTTGCAAAAGGCAGAGTCTCAGCGCAATGCTCAGCTTGTCGAGCAGAAGAATGCTGCAGCTCAGCAGCTGGCACAAGAGGTTGCCAAGCGCGATGCCGAGCTTGCCGAGCTGCGCGCCAAGCTCGAGGGCGCTGCCACGGAGCGCGAGAGCGCAAGCCAGCGCGCGGCGGTTGAGGCCCGTGCGGATGCGCAGAAGGAAAACGCAGAGCTCCAGCGTGAGATTGACAACCTGCGCGCGCAGCTGGGACGCAAGGATGACGAAGCCAAACTTGCCGAGGCGGCGGCGCGCAATGCTGTTCAAAACGATCTGTCCGCCCGCGACGCTCAGATTGCTGAGCTACAGGCCAGGCTTGCCGCTGCGGACAAGGCCCAGGAGATGGCGCTTGCCGCTGCCGCGGCAGAGTCGCAGCGTGAGCTCGATGCCGCTCGCAGCGAGGCCGAGCGCGCGCTTGCTGACTACCGCGCGCAGGTACAAGAGAAGTTTTCCGCCGCAAAGGCTCAGTCCGAGCAAGAGGCCGAGGGCCTGCGTGCCCAGCTGCGCGAACAGGAGCTGACGGCCAAAATGAACCTATCGGAGGCGGTCGCCGCGGCGGAGCGTGAGCGTGATGAGGCGCGTGCCAAGCTGACGAGTGAGCTGGCGGTGCGCGATTCGCGTGAGGAACAGGCCAAGGCAGCCCACGAGCTTGAGCTTGCGCAGGCCAAGCGCGCGAGCGATGACCTGATTCGCTACAAGGACGAAGAGATTGAGCGCCTTAAGGAAATGAAGATCCGCCTGTCCACCAAGATGGTGGGCGAGTCGCTCGAGCAGCACTGCGAGACCGAGTTTAACCGTCTGCGCATGACGGCGTTTCCTAACGCGTACTTCGAGAAGGATAACGATGCGTCCGAGGGCACCAAGGGTGACTTTATCTTCCGCGAGTGCGACGCGAGCGGCAACGAGGTCATTTCGATTATGTTCGAGATGAAAAACGAGAACGACGAGACCGCGACCAAGCATAAAAACGAGGATTTCTTTAAGAAGCTCGATCATGATCGTCGCCAGAAAGGCTGCGAGTATGCGGTGCTCTGCACCCTGCTGGAGCCCGAGAGCGAGTTCTATAACGCGGGCATCGTCGACGTGAGTTACCGCTATGAAAAGATGTACGTGATTCGCCCGCAGTTCTTTATTCCCATGATCACGCTTCTTCGCAACGCCGCCATGGGTTCGCTTCGCTATAAGCAGGAGCTGGCGGAGTACAAACAGCAGAATATCGACGTCACGAACTTCGAAGCCAAGATGGAGAAGTTCAAGAATGATTTCGGCCGCAACTACGAGATTGCGAGTCGCAAGTTCCAAACGGCAATCGATGAGATCGACAAGACGATTAGCCATCTGCAGAAAACCAAGGAGGCATTGCTGTCCTCCGAGAACAACCTGCGCCTAGCCAACAAGAAGGCCGACGATCTTACCATTCGCAAGCTCACGTGGGGCAACAAGACCATGAAGGCTGCGTTTGACGCGGCGCGCGGGGCTGCGCCAGAGACAAACGATGAGCCCGCCGAGGCGGATTCGTATGAGGTCGAGGATGCCGAGTAAGGCATAGCGTATAGTGCAAAAGCGGGGCCGTTGGCAATATTGCGAACGGCCCCGCTTCGTTTTGTTCCAGTATGTTCGGCTAGCCCTCGAGCAGGTCCTCGATAAAGCCGACGCGGTAGTTTTTGAAGATGACCTCGCCGCCGTCTTGCGTGGCGTCCAGATCGACATCGCCCATGATGCCAAAGTCGTGGTCGCCATCCTCGTCGGCAAAGATCTGGTGCACGTGCCACACGTGTGCGGTCTTCTCATCGGATTCGTCGATGGAAAACATCGCGGCGCTGCGGGCATCTCCGTCGGTGAGGATCTCCTCGTGCTGCTCATGGTAGGCGTCGAGCGCCTTTTGCCAGCGGATCTCGCTCATGCCCCAGTCGTCGTCGAGCTCGCCCAGGTCGCGAACGTGCTCGCGGGCGGCAAGGGTCACGCGGCGGAAGAGTGCGTTGCGAACCAACAGCGTGCAGCCTCGGCGGTCCGCCACGACCTCGTTGATGCCTTGTGGCGGCGCGGCATCGAGGGCTGCCGGGTTGCCGGCGTTCTCCCACTCGTCCACCAGGCTCGAGTCCACCGAGCGCACCACAAAGCCCAGCCACGAGATAATGTCGCGCAGGCGCTCGTCGCGCTTCTCGATGGGTACGGTGCGGTCGAGAGAACGGTAGGCCTCTGCCAGGTAGCGCAGCAAAATGCCCTCGGAGCGAGCGATGCCGAGCTTTTGAATGTAGCCCTTAAAATCGCTCGCGCTTTCTAACATATCGCGCAGAACGCTCTTGGGAGAGAGCTGGTAGTCGTTTGCCCAGGGTACTTCCTGGCAGTACTTGTCAAAAGCGGCGTCGAGCAAATCCTCGAGCGGCTTTTCGTACGTGACGTCCTGAATGCGCTCCAAGCGCTCCTCATATTCGATGCCGTCGGCCTTCATCTCGGCCATGGCGCGATCGCGTGCGGCACGCTCCTGTGCGCGCAGCACCTGTTTGGGATCCTCGAGCGTTGCCTCGACCATTGAGATTAGATCCATGGTATAGGTCTCGCTCTCGGGATCGAGCAGCTCCAGCGCGGCAAGCAGGAACGGCGAGAGCGGCTGATCGAGCGCGAAGTCCTCGGGCAGATCGACCGTCAGCGCATAGTCGATGTCTGGTGCGGCGTCAGTCGGGGCGTCGGGCGCGGGCGGCACCTCGGTGCGAACGACGACGCCGGAGTCGATGAGCGTGGCGAAGATCTCGTCGGCGCGAACCTCGAGCTTCGCCTTTTCCTCAGGCGTTTGCAGGCTTGTCTCGATGAGGTCGTGTACGCGGGCTCGGGCATCACCGCCCTGCTCGACCACGCTAATCACCATGGAGTGTGTGATGCGCAGGCGCGGCTTGAGTGTCTCGGGCTGCGTCTCGATCAGGCGCTCAAAGGTCTGCTTGTTCCAGGTGACAAAGCCCTCGGGGGCCTTCTTCTTTTTAATCTTGCGGAGCTTTTTGGGGTCGTCTCCTGCCTTGGCCATGAGCTTGGCGTTCTCAATCTCGTGCTCCGGCGCCTCGGCGATGACCATGCCCTCGGTGTCGAAGCCCGAGCGGCCAGCGCGACCGGCGATCTGATGGAATTCGCGGGCGCGCAGGCGACGCATCTTGTAACCATCGAACTTGGTGAGCGCGGTGAGCACCACGGTGTGGATGGGCACATTGATGCCGACGCCAAGTGTGTCGGTGCCGCAGATGACGGGCAGCAATCCCTGCTGCGCCAGGCGCTCGACCAGCAAGCGATAGCGCGGCAGCATGCCGGCGTGGTGCACGCCGACGCCGCAGCCGAGCAGGCGCTTGAGGATCTTGCCGAAGGCGGTCGAGAAGCTCGTGCCCTTGGCCGCTTCCTTGATGGCCTCGCGCTGCTCCTTGCTGGCAATGCCAAAGTTGGCGAGCGACTGTGCCGTTGCGAGTGCGGCGTCTTGGCTAAAGTGCACGATGTAGAGCGGGGCCTCGCCGCGGCGCATGGCGAGCTCGACGGTGCCTTCGAGCGAGGTCGTCACGTAGTCGTAGCTCAGCGGCACGGGGCGCGGGGCATCGACGACCAGGTCGCAGGTGGCACCGGTGTGCTCCTCGAGCGAGGCGGCAATCGCGGTGACGTCGCCAAGCGTGGCGCTCATGAGCATGAATTGTGTATGGGGCCAATGTCGGTGAATGACACAGATCATAAAGATTATGAAAGAATGATTGCATATTTGCAGTCATTGCGTGGTTCTTACAGCAGATACGAAAAAGCTTTTAATGACTTGTGTCATACTTTGGGAATGAA